>JBEKWX010000142.1:0-8646 GCA_049512675.1 Terriglobales bacterium
TTGCTGCCCTATCTTCCCCACGATCTCGTGTCCGTGCCGCGGGCCAATATTGAATTCCTGCCCATCAAGGACGCATGGTTTTCCGGCTCGATGAACTACATAGGCCGAGCGCGCAAGCCGGATGGCAGTCCGCAATACGAAGCCACTTACGAAATCAACGCTTCGCTGCAGATCTCGGTACCGGAGTTCGAGCAACTCGTAAGCCACGAAGTCGTGCCCGGCCATGTGACAACATTTGCCTACTTGCAGGATCTCTATGTCCACGGCAAAGCCGGCTTCGAAGCCTCTGTATTAACCATGAACACGCGTGCCGCCACGCTGTTCGAAGGCATCGCAAACAATGCCATTCTAATCGCCCATGGCGTAACCGAAATCGAGCAACTGCCCGATGAAGATTTGCAGATCGGCGTACTGCTCGCATTACTGCAGGATGACGCCAAGAATCAGTCGTCATACTTAACCTGGGGAGAAAAAGTGAAGCGCGAGAAAGTGGCGGCCACACTTCGTAAGGATTTCCTCGTCACGGAAGAGCGCGCAGACAAGCTTTCCGGCGCCTGGGGTCAACATCCATTACTCGGCCGAATGTATCTTCCGGCTTATAGGGCAGGAACCGACCGAGTAGCACAATTGCGCCGCACCTACCCGCCGAAACGCATTCTACCTGTAATCTACGGCTGCTCCGGCTTAGCCGATATCGTGACCATCGACGAAATGTTGCAGCCAGAGTAGTGCTCCGATAGAAAAATCGTCTGGCAATCTCGAGATCAGGCGAGATGGGCATACAATGGTGTAGTTTTCAACGTAGGGACGGACGCATTCGTCCGTCCCAAGCAAAAAGGAAACCCCGGTTAAGAGGAGAGTCTTATGACGAAGCTACAGTACACGATTGTCTTGACCATGGCGTTGTCGCTTCTGCTGCTGGGCACGGCGGTGGCACAGCCACGTGAGGGCGAGTACTTGATTCTTAGCGCGCAATATGGCTCGGAGTATCACCATGTGGATGTCACCGCCCGGCTGAAGGAATTGGCGCGTCATGACCTGACCTTCCGGTTGGAGGTCGGTGCGTTCGGCGTGGACCCCGATCGGGGGCATCAGAAGGCGTTGCGGATTTATGCGCGTGGTCCGAATGGCCGGGAGCGCATGTTCGAGTTTCTCGATGGCAGCATCGTTGACGGAGCGCAGTTCCGCGGCTGGGGCCGTGGCGACTGGGGCAACGGTGGCTGGAGCGGCAACTGGAATATCGCCGCGCCCGAGGGCGAGTTCCTGATTCTGAACGCGCAGTATGGCACGGAGCATCACCATGTGGATGTCACGAACCGGTTGAAGGAACTCGCGCGTCATGACGCGACATTCCGGTTGGAGGTCGGCACCTTCGGCGTGGACCCCGATCGGGGACATCAGAAGGCGTTGCGGATTTATGCGCGTGGTCCGAATGGGCATGAGCGCATGTTCGAGTTCCTCGATGGCAGCATCGTTGACGGAGCGCAGTTCCGGGGCTGGGGCCGTGGCGAGTGGGGCAACGGTGGCTGGAGCGGGCGATGGGAAGGGGAAGAGCACTAGCAAACCGGGCGTTGAGACGATGATAATCTCATCGCCAATGCAAGCTGATCGAACACTAGCGCCATTGCCGGAGGAACTCCGCGCTCACTACCTGGCAATTTTGGGAGTCTCGCCAAGAGAACCCAGCCTCGCTGCCCTTCGCGAGTTGCTGGCAGCCCACCTCACCCGCATTCCCTTCGAGAATATTTCCAAGCTTTATTACCGCAAGCGCCTGGGACTGGTGAACCTGCCGCCAATTCGACTCTATCTCGATGCTATCGATAATTATCATTTCGGAGGCACCTGCTATTCCAACAACTACCATTTCCATCTGTTGCTTCGCAGCCTGGGATACGAGGCGAAATTGTGCGCTGCAGACATGAGGACTCCGCAAGTTCACGCTCTGAACATTATTACGATTGCAGGACGAGAGTACCTGGCGGACACGGGTTACGCCGCCCCGCTGCTGGAGCCAATTCCTCGTGACCTCGGGACCGACTATGAAACCACCTTGGGCCGGGATCGTTATGTGCTGAAGCCACAAGACGCAAACGCTGTTCGCGCCTTGAACTGTATCGTGATGGAGTTTTGCGCCACGGCTATCTGGCGAACCCGGCCCCCAGGACGATTGAAGATTTCAGTAAAGTAATCGCGGCATCGTTCTCGGCCGATGCAACCTTCCTGAATTCAGTTTTGCTGGTGCGATTCTATCCCGGCCGTTCCGTCCTCATTCACAATTTGACGCTGGTTGAATCGGAAAGCGACAAATCGACCGTGCACGCTTTGCCAGATCGTGACGAGTTGATCGCCGCAATTGAACAGCGCTTTGGCATGCCGCGGGAGATTGTCAGCGAAGCAGTAGGTCAACTCGGCAATTTGCAAGATGCCTGGAGTTAGCCTGGTTTCATCAGATCTCTTCCTGAGGACGCATCTTTCCGGTTCGCAGATAACGGTTGTGCCAGCCCAGCGATTCCGTGAGCAGGTGTGGCGTATGTTTGCCGTATGAAAGCCGCTCGGCCCGATTGAGATAGTCGACGAGCAAAGGCTTGTAGTCCGGACTGGAACACTTCTCAATGATAAGGTGCGCCCGCTGCCGCGGCGAAAGTCCGCGTAAGTCCGCCAGCCCGTGTTCGCTGACAATGACCTGCACGTCATGTTCGGTGTGGTCAACATGTGACACCATGGGAACGATGGTAGAGATGGTCCCGTGCTGCGCCGTCGATGGCGCCATAAAGATCGAGAGATAGCCATTGCGCGCGAAGTCGCCCGACCCGCCAATGCCGTTCTGGATGCGCGATCCCATGACATGCGTCGAGTTGACGTTACCGTAAATGTCGGCTTCGATCATGCCGTTCATGGCGATGACCCCAAGCCGCCGAATGATCTCGGGATGATTGGAGATTTCCTGCGGGCGCAGTACGATGCGCTCACGGTAGCTGGCCATATCGGCATTCACTTCGGTCAGCATCTCCGGGCTGAGCGAGAACGCCGTAGCCGAGGCGGTAGTCAACTTACCCGACTTCAACAGGCGAATCATGCCGTCTTGAATCACTTCAGTATAGGAAGTCAGCCCTTCAAATGGGCCTTCCTCAAGCCCAAACAGCACCGCGTTGGCGATGTTGCCGACCCCGGATTGCAGCGGGAGCAGATTCGCCGGCATACGCCCCTTCTGCACCTCCCAACTGAGGAATTCGAGGATATGGCCGGCGATGCGCTTGGAAGCCGCATCGGGCGCTTTGAAAGCGCTATTGCGGTCGGGAGAATCCGTGAGCACAATGGCAACGACCTTCTCCGCGGGACATTCGAGGTAGGGCGTGCCGATGCGCTGCCCGGTGCGCACCAATGGAATCGGTCCGCGATTCGGTGGCGGCTGGAGACCGTAGTAGATGTCGTGCATCCCCTCCAGCGCAGCCGGCTGCCAAGAGTTGACCTCAAGGATCACGCGCTCCGCTTGATCGATCCAGGTCTTGTTGTTGCCGACCGATGAACTGGGCACCAGCCGCCCGTCCTCCAGTACAGCGGTGACTTCGATCAGCGCCACATCGAGCTTGCCCAGGAATCCATATTCCACGAACTGGGCGACATGGCTAAGGTGAATGTCCATATAGTCCATTTCGCCCGCGTTGATCCGCTTGCGGGTTTCCGGATCGGACTGATACGGAAGCCGCAGATGGATGCCTCCCGCCATGGCCAGCGCTCCATCCAGCTCAGGGCCGGTGGAAGCCCCGGTAAAGACACTGACCTGAAACTTCTGCCCGCGGAAGTTCGCATCGGCAATCCGCCGCGCCAGCTCAATCGGAACTGCCTTGGGATAACCCGACCCGGTGAAGCCGCTCATGCCGACCTGGTCGCCCGACTTGATGAGAGCCGCAGCCTCGTCGGCGCTCATGATCCTCTGCGCCAGACTCGAATTTAAAACCCGTGCGGTGGTTGGGGAAACGATACTAGCCATGCCGAAGCCCTTCCAATAAAGAATGAATAATTCGCTCTGATTGTATCGGCGTCACTTTCGCCCGTCTATGAGCTCGGTCACAGCGGCAGATTTATCTCTAAGAGGAATTTCTTTAAAACGGTGGGTGCAGATCGCCAGGACCTTCTAATCCTTCAGCGGCACCATGGTTTGATCGCCGCGGCAAAAGGTTGCCACTTTCACGAAGCCTCCGTTCGCCTGGGGCAAGGTCACCACTGGTCCGTAGCAATACACGGCGTGCCCGGTCGCGGCGAAGTACCATTGCCCTCCCGTCTTCTTTGCCGGTTGCTGGGTGGGCGTAGCAGAGATCTGGGCTGGCGGTGCCAACTTCGGAACTGGAAGCGACAAGACTAGGGCAAGGGCCAGGGTCTTCATGTTGGGTCTCGCTTGCATCGCGGCCACCACATGAGGCCGCGTTTCACAGAACCGCTTCTCTTCTTCTCGTTTACAATCCGAATCTAAGTACGACCGCTAGATCGTCCGCGTGCAGCGCCGCACATCCTGCATATCCGCCGCCGGTCTCCCCGGAGCTTCCTTAGTGGCGTGGGCCGACTTACCAGGTGGTTTCGTTTCTTTGTCCGGTCCTTTTGTCCCCGCCGCAGGATTACCCGATCCCGAGTCTTTGTGCTCCGCCTGATTGTCCGTCTGCTGCTCCGCCGGCGCCGACGCCTTGTCCTGCGCCCGTTTGCTGTCGTCCCGAGCCAGCTTGCCTTTCAGCGCCGCCAGTTGCGTACTGTCCTTCAACATCTCGCGGATTAAACTGCGTTGCGATTCGATGGTCTGCCCCTGCTCGAAAACCAGCAGCGTCAGAATGCCGTAGGAGACGATGAACAGAATCACCAGCACCGGCAGTACGACCGCCGGCCGCGTAGTAGTTTTAAGAGCCGCGACGCACTCCGCGCTGCGAATGACAGTCAAAGTTTGCCCCCAGCTCGCTCCATACGCGCCAATCCTCACCAAGCAGCACTGCACCCGTGAAACCATACGAAAAGACAAGCGTAAGTGTGTGTTGTGAATGGAGTTAGTATGCGGAAACGGGATCGGGCCAAGGCCGCGCATGCAAGCATCTGCACTTTATGAGTAACCAACCCATCGTACCCAAGGCCAGTTAGCTCCAGGCAGTAGTCCCGAAACCCGCGCCGGCCAAGCCCTTTGGAGGGGCCCCCCGGGTCAGCGGCAAAATTCGTTTGACCGCAACATTCGGATAGCCCGCGCGCCGCAACTGCCCTATGTTACCGCCATGGCCACCAATGCGATACTTTCAGAAGAAGAAACAATGAAACGAACTCCACAACCAACCGCCGCCCAAACGACCGCCCAAACGGCAGTTCAAATAACCGCCGTTCAGATAAACGCCCGCCGCTGGCAAGCCGTCCTCAATCGCGACGGCTCCCTCGACGGCGCGTTCGTTTTCGCCGTTTCGAGCACCGGAGTATTCTGCCGTCCGTCGTGTCCCGCCAAACGCCCGCGCCGCGAGAATGTAAGCTTTTTCGACCACGCCCTCCAGGCCGAGCAGTCCGGCTATCGCGCCTGCCTGCGCTGCCGTCCCAATGCGGTGGACGGCAACCCTCAATCCGCGCTGGTTCGCTCCATGTGCCGCTACATCGAGCAGCACATAGAAGGTCAATTGACTCTAAGCCTGCTGGCCAAAGAATTCCGCCGCAGTCCCTTCCACTTGCAGCGCACCTTCAAATCGGTTCTGGGAGTGTCGCCAAAAGCCTACATAGACGCCTGCCGCCTCCGCCAGGTAAAACAAAATTTGCAAGCCGGCCACGATGTAACCACCGCCCTCTACGCCGCCGGATACGGCTCCAGCAGCCGTCTCTACGAGCGCACCGCCACGCAGCTGGGCATGACCCCGGAGAAGTACCGAAGAGGCGCAGTGGCCGCCGTAATCCGCTACACAATAGCCAACTCGCCTCTGGGACGCATGCTGATAGCCGCCACCGACAAAGGCATCTGCGCCATCCAGTTCGCCAACAAATCTGCCGACAAATCTGCCGACAAATCTACCGACAACGAGCAGCAGCTCCAGCAGGGCCTCATGCGCGAGTTTCCCTTCGCCGTTCGCCGCCGCGACGATGCCGCCATGTCGCAATGGCGAGACAACCTGACCCGCCTGATCCAAGGACATGAAATCAATCCCTCCCTTCCGCTAGACATAAGGGCGACAGCCTTTCAACGCCGGGTCTGGGAAGCGCTGCAAAAAATTCCCCGAGGAGAAACGCGCTCCTACAGCGCCGTGGCCAAACAAATCGGCATGCCCAAAGCCACTCGAGCCGTAGCCCGAGCCTGCGCCACCAACCCCGTAGCAGTAGCAATCCCCTGCCACCGAGTAGTGCGGCAAGATGGCGAATTGGGAGGCTATCGCTGGGGCGTAGAGCGCAAGCAGCAACTGCTGGCGATCGAGAAGCAACCCGGCGCTTAACCACTTGCGGAAAAATCCGTGTAGAGACGGGGCTTGCCCCGTCTCCGTTAGCGCCGGTCGCGGAAAGGGCACGACTTCAGTCGTGCCGTTAAGTCGCAGAAAATGTGTCCGCGCTTTAGCGCCCGAGGTGCGCTTCCCACGCCCTCGCCGACTTTTTCCGCAGCCGCCAGCGACCGCAGCCCACACTCACCCCCCAAGTCGCCGTAGCCAAGCGCCCAACCCGCGGGTAAAATGTCTCCCCAGGCCAAAAGCAGCACCCGGCAACGGCCCCAGGAGGAGAATGTATGAACATAGATCTCAGCGCCATGATGCAAACCGCGACCACCACGCTGACAACCGTAGGTTTGAAAGTTCTGGGTGCGATTGCCATCTGGATCGTCGGCCGCTGGCTGATCAGTCTCGCCCTTCGCCTGATCGGGAGCGCTCTCACCAAGCAGAAGGTTGATCCCACTCTGATCCGCTACATCCACTCGGCCGTAGCGGCGCTGCTGAATATCGTGCTGATCGTCGCCATCCTCGGTTTCTTCGGAGTCGAGACCACCAGCTTCGCGGCCCTGCTCGCAGCCGCCGGCGTCGCCATCGGCATGGCCTGGTCGGGACTGTTATCGAACTTCGCCGGCGGCGCGTTTCTGGTCATCCTGCAGCCCTTCAAGGTGGGCGACTTCATCACTGCCGCCGGAGTAACCGGCACGGTCGAGGCCATCGGCCTGTTTGCCACCACCCTCAATACCCCCGACAACGTGAAGACCATCGTCGGCAACGGCAAGATTTTCGGCGACACCATACAGAACTTTTCCGCCAACCCCTACCGGCGTGTAGAACTGACGGCGCAATTAGCGCACGGTGTAGACCCGCAGGCCGCCATCGCGCTGCTGAAACCGGCGCTGGCCCAGGTGCCGAACGTAATGGCCGAGCCCGCACCCGACGTCGAGATCCTGACCTTCAACCTTTCGGGCCCCGTGCTCGCCGTTCGCCCGTACTGCAACAACCAGCACTATTGGCAGGTGTATTTCGACACGAACCGGCTCATCCGCGATACCTTTGCCCATGCCGGCTTCCCGGTTCCCGAGCAGCATTACGCCCTGCGCGGACCGGAAGATTTCAGGCTGGCAAAGACGGCGTAGGCGCGGACTTGGTGGTGGTGCCGTTTGAGTCGGTTTGAAAGGGCACGGCTTCAGCCGTGCCGTAAGCGTCTTATTTTCATTGCGGCTTTAGCCGCTGAGGGACGGCAATTCGCAAACTGCACCACTACCGGAGCCTTTGACCGCTGCGCCCGGCCGAGCCCCTACTCCGCCTGCTTCGTGATATTCAGCAGCACCCCAACGCACATCAGGGTCACAAACAGCGACGATCCGCCATAGGAAACAAACGGCAGCGGAATTCCCTTGGTCGGCATCATGCCGAGCACGACGCTGATGTTGATGAAGGCCTGCAGCACGATCATGCTGGTGATTCCGACGGCCAGGAAGCGGCCGAAATTGTCCTGCGTGCGCAGCGCCGCGCGCGTGCCGCGCCACAGGAAGATCGCAAACAGAATAATGACGGTGAGCGCTCCCACCAAGCCCAACTCCTCGGCCGCGACCGCGAAAATAAAATCCGTGTGCGGTTCTGGCAGATAAAACAATTTTTGTTTCCCTTCCATCAGTCCCATTCCAGTCACGCCCCCGGTCGAGACCGCAATCAGCGACTGGATAATATGAAAGCCAAATCCCTTAGGGTCGGCATAAGGATTCAGAAAAGCCAGAATGCGATCCCTCCGATAAGACACGTGAAAGATCAGCAAATAGAGCGGCAAGAGTGCGGCCGCGAAGGCGTATCCGAAGTAGCGCAGCCGCATGTCGGCGACGAACAGCACGCAAGCGGTAATGCCCGCGCAGGCGATGGCGGTGCCCAGGTCGGGCTGAAAAACAATCAGCCCAAGAAAAAACATGGTGGGCGCCACCGCCGGAATCAGCGTATTGCGCCAGTCGTCCATGGCCTTGGTTTTGTTCTCGAGAAACCACGCCAGAAACAGGATGAGCGCCGGCTTCGCCAGCTCCGAAGGCTGCAACGAAACCGGACCCACGTGAAACCAGCGGTGTGTGCCATGCGCCCGGTCAAGAAAAAAAACCGAGATGAGCAGAAGCGTGGTAAAGCCCAGAAACGAAAAAACCAGCGCCGGATGTTGCAGCCGTTTGTAATCCACCTTCATGGCCACGATCATCGCGGC
>JBEKWX010000143.1:0-8631 GCA_049512675.1 Terriglobales bacterium
ATCGAGATGCGCGCCGCCACGACGTCGCCGGTCAGCGAACCGTCACTGCGGATGTCCACCCGGTCGCTCGCGGTCAAATTGCCCCGCACCTTGCCGAGCACCACGATTTCCCGCGCGTTGATATTCGCCGCCACCACCCCATTGCGGCCGATCGTTACGCGATTGCCGGAGAGGTTGATCGATCCCTCCACCCGGCCATCGATATATAAAGATTCAGAACCAGTCACTTCACCTTTAATCACCAGCGACTTGCCAATCGTGGCTTGGTCCGAAGTGGTGGTCGCAACCGGGCGCGGCACAGCCGCGGGCTCGCCCGTGCTCATCAGCGGTGCCGTCGTCGTCGTGGACGTACTCGGACGCTCCGGCTCAGCCGGCCGGCCAGGTGTCGCAGGTTGATTCGTGGGTTTCCACATTGTTGTCGAAATCCTCCTTTATTAGCGGATTCTGAATCACCGCCGCATTTCGTGGGCCAAACAAATTGTACTCCCCACCCAACTCCATGCCCTGTGGAAATCCAGTGTTCTTATTGATTTTCATAGTTCCACTCATGGTTCCCCCAGCCACTGCATCATCGGCCGTGCCTCGATCGTGTAAGCCCTGCCCGCCCTATGGTAATTCCGCGATAGTATGGAACCGTGGGGGCACAACCCGACCGTGTGTCATCCTTGAGGAGAAATCATGACTTTAACTCCGACGACTTTAACCCCGACGACGTCAACCGCGACCACCCCCCTCCGGCCCCAGCCCGGAGAATACGCTCCCTACTACGACCGCTACATCTCGTTGGTCCCCGGCAACGATGATCTTGCCTCGCTCACCGCGCTCGAGAACCAGCGCCGCCAGATGGTCCTCCTTCTCTCCGGACGCACCGAGGCCGACGGCGATCTCCGCTACGCGCCTGAGAAGTGGACCCTGAAGGAAGTTCTTGGCCACATCAACGATACCGAGCGCATCATGAGCTACCGCGCCCTGCGCATTGCGCGAGGCGACGCAACCCCCATCGAAGGCTTCGAGCAGGACGACTATGTCCGCAACGCCCCATTCGCGCACCGTCCGCTAGCCGACCTGATCGAGGACTACATCGCTGTCAGACGAGCCACCCTCTCGCTCTTTCGCAATCTAGACGAGCCCGCCTGGACCCGCCGCGGCGTGGCCAACAAGAACGAGATCAGCGTGCGCGCCCTGGCCTATATCATCGCCGGACACGAACTGCATCACCGGCGGATCATCGAGGAGAAGTATTTGAAATAGGTGTCAGGTCTCAGGAAAAGCACCGGAGCGCGCAGAGATTACGCCTGCCCTAACCCTGAGACCTAACACCTGAGACCTGATACCTGATGCCACGCAACCTGCTCGTCGGCCGCCTGACCATGCATCGCGACGGCTTCGGCTTCGTGATTCCCGAAGCCACTTCGCTCGATGCCAGTCTCAAAGCCCGCCTCGCCGGTGATGTCTTCATTCCTCCGCACGCCATCGGATCTTCCATGCACGGCGACCGCGTCCTCGTCGAAGTCTCCGCCATCCGCACCGACGGCCGCGCCGAAGGCCGCATCGTCCGCTCATTGTCGCGTGCCCACCCAACCGTGGTCGGCATCTTCCACTACGGACACCGTCACAACTACGTCAAGCCCATCGACGAAAAAGTAACGCAGGAAATCGTAATCCCGCCTGGGATGGAGATCCCCAACGTAGCGCCGCCGGCCGGCAAGTCGCTCCTGCGCGCCCGCTCCCAATCCAACTCCCGAGATCGTGTAATAGGCGACGAAGCCGCCGTCCACACCGACCGGCAGAATCTAGACGGCCTAGTAGTCGACGTGGAAATCACCGACTGGCCAAGCGCCACGCAGCAACCGCGCGGCCGCGTCATCGAAATTCTCGGCGAAGAAGACGACTTCGGAGTCGACGTCGAGATCATGATCCGCAAGTTTCATCTCCCCCACCGCTTCCCGCCCCAAGTGATCGAAGAAGCCCAAGCCCTCGCATCCGAAATCGCATCCGACCATGTGCATATGCCCCAGGTTCGCGCCCGTTCTTTGGGCGCTAACCTGGGCGCCCTGCGTCACCGCCGCGACTACCGCGACCTTCCCATAGTCACTATCGACGGAGAGACGGCCCGCGATTTCGACGACGCCGTCCACGTCCGCCAACTCGAAAACGGCGACTACGAACTGCAGGTCCACATCGCCGACGTAGCCCAATACGTGACCCCCAACTCGCCGCTCGATCAGGAAGCCCGTCTGCGCGGCACCAGCGTCTATTTCCCCGACCGCGCCGTCCCCATGCTGCCGTTAGAGCTCTCCACCGACATTTGTAGCCTGCGCCCCGAAGTCGATCGTCTAGTGCTCTCCTGCACCATGGAGATCGACCACCAAGGCGAGATCGTCGGCTACGAAATCAACGAAGGAGTGATCCGCAGCGCCAACCGCATGACTTACACCGCCGTGAATGCCGTAATCGAAGGAGAACCCGCCGCCCGCCGCGAATACGCCGCCCAGGTCGAACACTTCGAACGCATGCGCGATCTGGCGATGGTCCTGAACCGCAAGCGCAAACGCCGAGGATCGATCGATTTCGATCTCCCCGAGCCCGTCATCGAGTTCGACGAACTCGGCATGATGAAGAGCATCACCAGATCGGAGCGCAACATCGCCCACCGCCTAATCGAAGAGTTCATGCTCTCCGCGAACGAGTCCGTAGCCCACTATCTGGAGAACAAACGCATCGCCTCGCTCTACCGCATCCACGAGAAACCCGACGCCAAACGCGTCTACGACTTCGAAGTAATCGCCGCCACTTTCGGATACTCGCTAGGAGTAGGCGCCCTGCCCATTCAGCGCATGCAACTAAAAGCCGACCGCCGCGACGCCCGCGGCACCGGCAAGCGCGTCCGAGAAATCGAAGTGCCAAAAGAAGTCCACATCACCCCGCGCATGTATCAAAAACTAACGGAGAAGATAGCAGGCAAGCCGGAAGAAAGAATCCTGAGTTTCCTGATGCTGCGCTCGCTGAAGCAGGCCCGCTACTCCGAAGAAAATCGCGGACACTTCGCCTTAGCCGCCACCACCTATACCCATTTCACCTCGCCCATCCGCCGCTATCCCGACCTCATCGTGCACCGCATCCTGAAAGAGGTGCTGCGCGATTCGCCCGAATGCAAAGACGGCGCAGTCCCGATTGGTGCCTCATCCGACCGTAGCGCCGGCGTCTCGCCGGCAGTCGCGGGGGCGTCTCGCCCCCGCCGCTGCGAAGGCGCGGAATCATCCGCGGAAGATCCGCGCCCGCAATCGGGCCGGCGGGACGCCGGCGCTACCCCCTGGTCCAAGCGCCGCGACCGCGACGCCCATCAACAAGCGCTCGCGCCTCTCGGCGGCCCAATCAAGCTCGAAGAGCTCCACAACATCGCCGAAGAATCCAGCCAATCCGAACGCCGAGCCGACGAAGCCGAACGCGGCCTGATGGAATGGAAAAAAGTAAAATTCATGGAAAGCCGCATAGGCGAAGACTTCGACGGCCTGATCATCAGCGTGACCAAGTTCGGCTTCTTCGTCGAACTAACCGACCTCTTCGTAGAAGGTCTCGTCCCCCTAAGCACTCTAACCGACGACCGCTACACCTACCACGAAGACACGCGCCAGATCATCGGCCAGCGCTCGCGCAAAACCTACAGTCTGGGCAACCGCCTGCGGGTACTAGTAGACCGCATCGATCCGGTAGAAAAGAAAATTCAGTTCGCCGTGCTGGAAGAGCAGCCAAAGCCGTCAGCGAAAAGCCGGCGTAAGTGATCGTGTGGTGACGGGGCTATGCCCCGTCCAAGCCAAGCGCAGCTCGGCAGCCCATCGCGCATCGGGGCCATCTCCCGTAGAGACGCGGCTTGCCGCGTCTAGGCAGCGGAAGATTGCCATCCCCTGCAGCACAGTCGCCGATCCCATATAGAATTAAGTTGTACCGGGGAGCAGACCATGCCAACGCCCAGCGCACCGAAGCCCAAGCAAGATCCAGTCCAGGCGGCAGAGCACGTCGCCAGTGCCCATAAGATTCTGAAGGACCTGCAACAGAAGCTCGGGAATCATCCCGAACTCGGCGAAGCCATAACCAAACTGGAGATGGCGCTCAGCACCCTGGCGGTAAAAACCGGCGGCTTGCTATAGCGCCGGGACAGTAACGGTTCGCGGCGTTATCACTGAGAACTGAGAACCGGGAACTGAGAACTGGTGCGGCCTCCGACCTGCTAAAATTCTCCGTCACCACTCTTGGCGCCTGCCTAGGAAGTCAGTTCATGTCCACAAGTTTGAAGTCCAGCAATCTCAATCCCACTCCCCGCACCCGCGTAGTGCGCGAACCGCAACGGGCCGTCTACGACCGCGACGCCGTCAACCAGATTCTCGACGAAGCTCTCCTCTGCCACGTCGGCTTCGTCGCCAATTCCAATTCCGACTTCCAGCCCTTCGTCATCCCCATGTCCTACGGACGCGACGGAGACGTGCTCTACATCCACGGCTCGCCCGCCAGCCGCATGCTGCGCCATCTCGAACAGGGCGTCCCCGTCTGCATCACGGTCACGCTAATAGATGGATTAGTGCTCGCCCGCTCCGTCTTCAATCACTCCATGAACTACCGTTCGGTGATAATTCTGGGCACAGCAGCGCTGGTCGATGATCCTGCAGAAAAACTCGCAGCCCTGCGTGCGCTAAGCGAGCACATCCTGCCTAATCGCTGGGACGACTCGCGCCAGCCCAACGAAAAAGAGCTCAAGGCAACGTCCGTCCTGCGCGTGCCGATCAATGAATTCTCAGCGAAAGTCCGAGTCGGCCCTCCGCTAGACAACGAAGAAGATTACTCGTTCCCAACCTGGGCAGGAGTGATTCCGCTGGAAATAAATTCCGGCGCGCCCATCCGCGACGACCGCTGCCAGCAGGAACTGCCCGCCTACCTGAAAAATTATTCACGCAAGAAAAAATCGTAACCCGGAAACACCGGGTGCGAGCACCTCACGTCCGCGACTCACCCCCTCCAAGTTGTCATCCTGACCCTGAGCGCAGCCGAAGGGGAAGGACCTGCATTGGAATTCCCAATGCAGAGGAAAGTCGGTGGCGCAACTTGTTTTTGGGTGGTGCAGCGATAACCTGCCAACGCTGAAAACGCGGAACTTATTGAATTCGCAGTTGGTAACTAAAGGAAGAAAAGGCAATCTTACTGGCGCCAGCTTTCATAAACTTTCACACGTTATCTCTTCGTTCTCTCAAGGCCCCACGAGCCAGCTTCACGGCACGCTTTTTCCGTCCATTTCATCCAGGATTTCTTTTACTTCCTTCAGTTCCGCCAGTTTGCGGCGCCGGAGCCAAGCCACCCAGTACCAGATCACCGGATATTGCATGAGCGTGCAGGCAACCAGCAACACCACCCAGGCCTTAAGATGAGACTTCACGTCCTGCCCGATGGTTGCCCAATTGGCAGCGGTAAGTACCGCACAAAAAATAATCCAGCCGAGGGTCAGATAGATTGATATGCGAAGCAGCCGGAGTCGAGCCGTGACTCTTTTGTGCCAAAGTTCCACGAAGGCCCGGGTTGACTGTGACTGAGGACGCCACGTTCCCCGCGAAAACCATATCCGATATGCGGCCGCTACGAAAGCTAAGACGCAGATGCCAGTCGACCAGTTTGGTCCCATCCAGGTCGATTGATGCCGCATGAACACGGCGAAAATCAAAAGCACGAGGAACGCGATTGCCGACAGGAGATTGCCCAGCACGAAGCGCCGGTCCTGGCGCTTGATCCTCTGCTCGACCTTGCGCTGGAACTCGGCTGGCGGCTCGGCGACGCTGCTCCATTGTTCGCGCCACGTGTCAAGTTCGCGGTCATTAGTGTTAGTCATGGTCTCTCCCCAACGCATCCTTCAGAGCTTTTCTAGCCCGGGTCAGGCGCACCGCCACATTGTTTTCCGTAATGCCCATCACTTCCGCGATTTCCGCGTGCGACAAGCCTTCGAGCATGAGCACCATCATCTGCCGGTGAGTCACTGGCAGAGACTGAATTGCCGACATAAGCCGCACCCGCTGGTCGGTTCGCGCCGCCCGCTCCTCCGGATGGGGCCGCGGATCCACGGGGTGGTCCGACTCTTCGAGCTCCTCCAGCGGCTGATGAGGCGGCCGACGCCGCCATACATGGCTAAGCCCGCGATTGTGCGCAATGCGGTACACGAATGTCCTCTCCGAGCAGTCGCCCCGAAAATGAGCCAATGCTTGCCAGATTGCGAGCGCGATCTCCTGTACCAGTTCTTCCCTGACGCTGGCCACCGCCTCATAACTGAACGCCAGCCGCGAGATGGCCGCCCCATACTCACCGAGAATGCGGGCGAACTGTTTTTCCAAAGCTTGGCGGTGTTCGCTCACGATTGTGACCTGGCCAGCGAATCGATCTGTGACTGAATCGGCATAGTTCATTCGGGCACCAACGTAAAGGCAAAGCGTACGAAGGTTTTCGAGACAGCTATGACATTACGGGACTGTCACTGGCATCGACTGCGCTCCCTGAACTTGGTATCGGGTCTTGCGATGATAACGGCTGAAAACCATAGCTACCACCAGTAACGCCAGCGGCGTCAAGAAACTGGCCTCAGGACCAACTATGCCGCCGGTGAGCCACCGCGGCCCGCTTAAGGTGGAGTTGAGCAGATTGTGGTAGGGCACGATGCCGCTGTCAGGAACGCCGTAGAACATTTGTCCCCAGTCGTAGCCTAAATGAAAGCCGACCGCACACCAGAGATTCCCGGTCCGCCGCAAAAACAGGCAGAGGAGGAGCCCGAACATCACAACCGCGGCTGAACCTGCTACATTCTCGTTCGGATTGCCGAGGAGGTGGCCTAGGCCGAACAACCCAGACATCAACAACGCCGCCGGCCAGAAGCCAATTCCGGAAGCCAGCGTGTACTGAACGTATCCGCGAAACGCGAATTCTTCAAACAGTGCAGATAGCAGGTATGCTATGCCCCACCCGCCCAGCGAGAACAGAATTGTTCTCCCGTGAACAGCCAGGCCGGTAACACGGAACCCGTGAAGCAGGAACATTGTCAGCAGCGTGCCGCTGATCGCCCCAAGACCCAATAGCGACCCGAACCAGAAGTCCGTTCTGAGGGCCTGACGCACGGGCAAACCATATTCTCTGAATTCGCGATGCTCGATTTTTCCCATGATCCAGGCAGCGACACCAACGATCAGCAACATCAGCGCGTCATTAACGCTGATCAAGAAGGGCGTGATTGCCATGTCCCTAGGCGGGCGGGGGTGACCATGGGCAGCCATCAGTAAACCGCCGACCGGAACGCCAACCAAAGCGAGGAAGATGAGCAACCGCCAGCCAGCTCGCAGGCCGTTAGGTCCGGCAAAGATTGGTTTCAGACCGGATGTGGGATGGGAGTGTGTCTGGAAAGTTTCAGTCGATAATAGGGGTGCGCTGTTAGCAGCCTTGAGTCGATTTGCAAAGGTCATTTTTTCTCTCCTCGATCAGGAATGGTCCGGCCATCAAAGAAATCCAAAGCCGCCAGAGCTCCAATCCGACGGTCGGATTTGCGCTTCGCGTTCTCAGCCGTCCCTATTCAGGTAGTCTCAGGTAGGCAGAAAACCTTACAAAGAATCTTCGAAATGGGCCTGCCACGTCGAGGATTTGCGTGCTGGGAGCGGCAAGAAAGACGATGGTTCTTGGACGGCATGCGCTCGGATCCATCGATTTTGAGTTCTTCATGGAGCCATAGTCGGGTCCGGAAATTATGGCAGCAATGACAAAAACAGGTCATTTTCTGCCATCCCCTTGTGTAGCAGAAGCCGCAAAGAGAAAGTAAGCCGTGCGGCCCTCGACGAATAAATCCACGGCAAGTGTTTACGCAACCCGGTGGCACTCGCCGAGTGGTCGCTAGCCTTGATCGGAAACGCCTCGGGGCAGACCGTTGGGTGGAGTAGGGAGCTCGATCCGAGGCGTTTTCGACTCGTTGGTTCTGTGCCGGCCAATGTAGCGCACGACCTCACCGCCGCCTGTGGAATGGCTTAGCTCCCTCTTGGCAAAACTGCTCAGTCCGCGCTCAGTCCGCTTTCGCCCGCCGGGATGCTGCCGTTAGTTCTTTGACTGCTGCGAATGCCGCCAGCGCATCGTGCAGGCGGTCGAAAATCCGCGCCGGGCCGATGATCTCCGTCAAGAGGTGCCGGTCCAGGTCCGCCTTCAGAGAGAGAGACACGCGTGCGAGCGCCAGCACGACGCCGCACTGGACCAGTTCTTGCTGAAGTTGTCGCACCATCCTTGCGGCCGTGTAATCCACATTCGTGATCGCTTCGGCGTCGACAACCAGCCAGCGCGTGGGTGAAGGAGCCGGCCCAACCAAGCCGCGGACCTCCTCCGCAAACAGGCTGGCATTGGCGTAGAAGAGCGCTGCTCCGAAGCGATAAATCACCAAACCCGGCTCCGTCGCCGCGCCGGGAACGGCCGGGACCAATTGCCAGGCATCACCTTTGCTTACGGCGAAGACTCCGGTGTGCGGACGATAGCTGTGCCGCACAATCCGGAGCAGCGACAGCACCATGGCCAGCAGGATACCCTGCTCCACGCCCACCAGCACCACGACGGCCGCAGTAAACAAGGCCAAAG
>JBEKWX010000144.1:0-8824 GCA_049512675.1 Terriglobales bacterium
TGTTCAAGATCGGACTCGATCAGCAGCGGTTCCCCCGTCCTGATGATGTACTCGGTCAATCCGTTGCCGGCCGGGCGCGAGCGCTTGGCAAGAACGACGCCGCCTTCGATCTCCAACTCGAAGTGGATCTCATCTTCTTCCTGAAACGCGATGTAGAAAGTGCTGGTATCGAAAATCTGTCCCAACTCCACATGCACCGTGCGCAACACCTCGTCCTGGTCGAGATGAGAACTGATGGCCTGCCCGATCTCGGTGAGCAGTTCGTATTCCTTGGTGCGGCGCTGCGCTTCGTGCATTACGACATAGTTTTCGAGCGTCAGCCCGATCTGCAGCGCCAGCCCGATCAGCAGGCGCAGATTCGAGGAACCGAACATCCGCTTTTCCTTTTCGGCGTGCGGAAACAGGAGGACCCCGAAGTTGTGCTCGCGCGTCTGCAGGCTCACCGCCATCAGGTCTGTGATTCCCTCGGCCAGGAGGGTTTGCTTGCAGGCCTCGAACTTTCCTCCCGAAAGTGCCGGCAAAGGCTCATCCAGTTCGGCGAGACCTCTGAAGGTGGCTACCCCACCGCGGCGGTAGGCAAGCTCGGCAATATAATCCCCGGCCTGCGTCTTTTGCAGCTTTTCCAGGAACTCTGCCGAAAAGCCCATTTGTACCGAGGGCAAGGTGCCGCGCCACTGCTGGGAAACAAAAAATACGGCGCGGCGCGAAGGCAGGGGCGCCACTAACCTCTCCACAAAAGTCTGCAAGCTCGGCTCTAGGTCGGAGGCCGACAACAGCCGGCGCGAATCGACGCCCAGTGTGGAGAACGCCAATGCGTTTTCCTGCACTGCATTGCGCTCGTTTTCAAACAGCACCATCACCATCGCGATGGCCAGCAGCATCTGCGGAATTGGCCCCAGGAAACCTCCCAACTGGCCAACAACCTCGAGGAAAGGTTGACGCATCTGTCCCGCATACATCAGCGCCGCCCACAGCGCCAGCGAAAACGCGAGCGTCCGGAAGGCCACGGAATCTCTGCGAAAAGCGTAACGGTAAAAATGGAACGAGCAATAGAGCAGCGTCACCGCCAGGCCCACTTCCAGCCGCAAATAGATCGGCACCGGAGTCGCTCTCTCGCTGAATATCCCGCTCGCCATTTGCGCCCGCAAGCCCACATACGCCAGCAGAACCAAGGCGACCGTCAACGCAACGTCATACCACTTCAGCTGGAACGGCTCCTTCATCAGCCGGGTCGAGACGAAAATGCAAATCGCCATGGCCACCAGCATCAGCGAGCTCAGAAAAAACAATAGCGCGGAAGGGCCCTGAAAATATTCCACGGCCTTCAAGGCATAGTGCAGCGTATATGCGGCCCAGGCCAGTTGCCACGCGCGAAAATAGTTGTGACGGTTCTGCTCGTACAGGTAGGTGAAGACGAGAAACACCAGCAGGGCCACCGCCCCAGGAATCAGCACCAGACCTGTGGCAACGCTATGCATTGTTTAACGAACCCTCGACTAACGGACCCTCGGCTAATCTTTCCTCATCACTCGTAATTGTGGCCCGGATGGAACTCCGGGTTGGCCTAATCCTGTCATACTAGACAAACCGAAACAACAGGTGTCTTCCGGCAGGTTCCGCCCTGGGCACAACGTACCCAAGAGTATCTTCCTATGGGATGCGGCGCCGCCACAGCGATCTTCTGGCGAAGAGTTACCTTCGTAACATGCCAGTAACCGGTCCGATTTCCTGTAGAGACGCGGCTTGCCGCGTCTCCCGTGGTGAGACGGGGCAAGCCCCGTCTCTACAGGCGGAAGAATTTCGGCAGCGCTTGCGCCTAGAGCCAAAACCCCGATCCCGCTATACTCAACGGTTATGCTTCGCGTTCGATTCGCGCCGTCTCCCACCGGTTTTCTGCACGTCGGCAGTGCCCGCACCTTTATTTTCAACTGGCTCTACGCCCGTCACAACGGAGGAACCATGGTGCTGCGCCTCGATGATACCGATGTCGAGCGCAACACCGACGCCTCCGTCAACTCCATCTTCGACGGTCTGCGCTGGCTCGACCTCGGTTGGGACGAGGAATACAAGCAATCCGAACGCCTCGCTCTGCATCGCCAGATCGCCGACGCCATCTTCCAGAAAGGCCTGGCTTACCGCGATTTCACCCCAGCCCACACGGGCGACAGTGAAAAGTCCGGAGCCAATCAAACCTGGATTTTCAACCCCGGCATGCGCGAGCTATCCCGCGCCGAGAGCGACCGCCGAGCCGCCGCCGGAGAGTCCTTCGCCCTCCGCTTCCGAGTTCCCCGGGGCGCCGGCGAGCAAGTTCGCTTCAATGACGCAGTCTATGGCGAGCACATCAAATCCGCCGCCGACATCGAAGACTTCGCGCTCCTCCGCTCCGACGGCATGCCCACCTACCACCTCGCCTCGTGTGCCGACGACATCGACCTGCGCATCAGCCACATCATCCGCGGCCAGGACCATCTCTCGAACACCTACAAGCACGTGCTCATTTTCGAAAGCGCGGGCGCCAAGCCGGCGCAGTTTGCACATCTCCCGCTGCTGGTCGCTCCCGACGGATCGAAGCTCTCCAAGCGCCGCCACGGCCCGGTGGTCAGCGTCACCACCTACCGCGACGCCGGATTCCTCCCGGAAGCCTTCATCAACTTTCTATGCCTGCTCGGCTGGTCGCCGAAAGACGATCGTACACAAATGTCCCGCCAGGAATTAGTCGATGCTTTTTCGCTCGAAGGCATCAACCGCGCCAACGCAGTAGTGAACTTCAAGGAGCCCGCACCAACGCCGGAAGAAACCTTCGATCCCAAAGCCGTCTGGCTGAACGCCGAGTACATCCGCGGGCTTTCGATCGACGACCTCAGCGCGCGCCTGCTCCCGATTGTCCACGGCGCCGGATTCCCAATTGCGCCGGAGAAAATGCAAGCCATCACCCCGCTTATCCGCGAGCGCATCAAACTTCTGCGCGACGTTCTCACTGCCGCCGACTTTTTTTTCGTTGGTGATGACCAGCTCCCGTCCTACGACCCAGCCGAACTCATCCCGCAGAAGGGCGACGCTGCCATGGCGCTCAAAGTCCTGACCCGCGCTCGGGAGGTTTTGGCGCAAACGGAATTCAAACACGATCCCTTGGACCAGGCTCTCCGCGCCGCCGCCCAGGCGATGGGCGTAAAAGCCGGACAAATGTTCCAACCGATCCGAGTAGCCGTCTGCGGGCGAAAGAATGCCCCGCCGCTATTCGAGACCCTCCAGGTTCTCGGACGGGAAACTACGTTGGCAAGAATCGATCAGGCGGTCGAAAAGCTGTAGTTAATACGATGGAGCGACGGGCGTCTCGCCCGTCCAGCGGTTCGGAGGCCGGGCCGCGACGCCCGGCTCTCCATACGCAGCAGTAGCATCGCGCGGTCGGGCCACTAGTGAGCAGCCTGAAACTGCGCCGCTTTCCGCCGCGCCTCCGCGGCTTCACTCTTCATTCCCTTTTCTTCGTAGACTTCGGCCAGCAGATTTTCGTTGTCGGCATCGTCCGCGGTTTGCCGCTGCTTCAACAACGATGCGATGGCGTCGTCGTAGCGCGTGAGCCGGGCCTGGGTGACGCCCAGGTTGTAGTACACGCCCCGATAGCCGGAGTCGAGTGCCGCCACGCGTTTGTATTCTTCGAGCGCTTCGAGATTCCGATGCTGATCCGACAAAGCGTCGGCCAGTCCGGCGTGTCCATCGGCGCTGTTGGGATTGATCTTGAGCAATTGAGCAAAGGTGTCCTGGGCCTTTGCGGGCTGCTTCTGCTCCAGGTAAATCAGTCCAAGCCGGTAATACGCGTCTTCGCTGCGCGGATTCAGCGCAATCACGCGCCGCATTTCCGACGCCGCATTTTCGAAGTCATGCTTCGAAATGTAGGCATGCGCCAAAGCCGCGTGGGCGGGGGCGAAGTCGGGACGCAGGCGCACGGATTTCTGCAGCTCCGCAATCCCTTCGTCCGTCTTTCCCCGGCCGAGAAGTCCGACCCCGTTTTGTCCATGAAGCAGATAGGCGTGGCCGTGCTGCAGCCACATCACGCCACCTGCCACGAGCAGAGCTCCAACCAGCAGCACCGCGATCCGCCGCAAAAAGTCATCATGTCCCGGAGCGACTTTTGCGATGAGCGCGCCGAGCAGCAGCCCCATGAGCAGGCCGCCGATGTGCGCCGCGTTATCGGTGCGAGCGATCACCGCCCCAAAGAAGAGGTTGTATCCGACAAATACCACAACGCTGCGCAACGTTGCGCTGAGCGCGGCGCGGGGCAGCGAAAACTCGCCCAGATAAAACGACGCGATCAGAGCCCCTGCAATTCCAAAAATCGCGCCGGAAGCGCCGACGCTCAAGATGACGGGATTCCAGATCAGGCTCGCGAGGCTCGCCGCTAACCCACAGATCAGGTACACGGCGGCAAATGTCCAATGGCCGTAGACTGACTCCGCGATTCTGCCGAGGCTCCACAGACACCACATGTTGAAGCCGATGTGCAGCAAGCCGCCGTGAACGAAAACGCAAGTCAGCAACCGCCACCACTGGCCACCGACGGTAAGCGGCCCGAAATTGGCTCCCCAATGTACAAGGTCCTGACCCGAAGGATTGTCGAGCATCGAAACGCCCGCCAATGCCATGGCGGCGAACACCGCAACATTGATGCCGAAAATGGCTTGAGTGACCGCCATCGAACTGGACTGCCGCCGCACCCAGGGCGCGGCCTCGACTCGCTGGATGGGGGAATCTTCGCCGCGTTTCGCAGCTTCGTTCTGCACGCACCACTGGCAAAGCTTCTTGCCGAAGCTGAGAGCTGGAAGCTGACGGCCGCATTGCACGCAATTTGCCATGAAAGATTGAATGGGCCCGCCAACGTCCACCGGGCAGCGCCCAGTCGCCGCGAACCCACTTTACCCATATAGAATACAGGGAGTATGAGCACTACGAATTTGTCTTCATCTCAATCCAGCCAAGCTGCCGCGAACTCGCCCGCCGAGCCTCGCCCCTCGAACTTCATCCGCGACATCGTCATTGAAGATCTGAAAACGAAGAAGTACGGCGACGCCGTCATCCAGACCCGCTTCCCTCCCGAGCCCAACGGCTATCTGCACATCGGCCATGCGAAATCCATCTGCCTCAACTTTGGATTAGCCGATGAGTTTGGCGGCAAGACTAACCTGCGCTTCGACGATACCAACCCGGAGAAAGAAGAGCAGGAATACGTGGACTCTATCCTGAAGGACGTCCGCTGGCTGGGCTTCGAGTGGGACGGTCTCTACTATGCTTCCGACTACTTCGATCAACTCTACGAGTGGGCGATCAAGCTCATCGACGAGGGCAAAGCCTACGTAGACGATCTAAGCGCGGAAGAAATTCGCCAGCATCGCGGCACGCTCACCGAGCCCGGCAAAGAAAGTCCGCATCGCAACCGCGGCGCAAAGGAGAACCTCGACCTTTTTGAGCGCATGCGCAAAGGCGAGTTTCCCGACGGATCGCTCGTGCTTCGCGCCAAAATCGACATGGCGTCGCCGAACCTGAATATGCGCGATCCGATCATGTATCGCATCCTGCGCGCCGAGCATCACCGCACCGGCGGCAAGTGGTGCATCTATCCCATGTACGACTACGCGCACGGCCAGTCGGATTCCATCGAACACGTGACGCATTCGATCTGCACCCTCGAATTTGAAGATCATCGCCCGCTTTACAACTGGTTCATCCAGCAACTCGGAATTTTTCCGTCCCAGCAAATGGAGTTCGATCGCCTCAGCCTTACCTATACCTTGCTCAGCAAGCGCAAGCTGCTCACGCTGGTGCAGGAAAAACGCGTCACCGGTTGGGACGATCCGCGCATGCCCACGCTCTCCGGCATACGGCGCCGCGGCTACACGCCGGAGGCGATTCGCAATTTCTGCGCGGCCATCGGGGTTTCGAAGACGAATGGCACGCTCGAACTTGCGATGCTCGAACACTTCGTCCGCGAAGACCTGAACAAGCGCGCGCCGCGCGTGATGGCCGTGTTGCGGCCGTTGAAGGTCGTGATCGATAACTATCCGGAAGGCCAGGTGGAGGAAGTCGAGGCGGTCAACAATCCCGAGGACGAAAGCGCTGGAAAGCGCAAAGTGCCATTTTCCAAGGTGCTCTGCATCGAACAGGACGATTTCCGCGAAGATCCGCCCAAGCAGTATTACCGCCTGTCGCCCGGGCGCGAAGTGCGGCTGCGTTACGGCTATTTCATTACCGCGAAGTCGGTGGTGAAGAACGACCGGGGAGAAGTGGTTGAGGTGCATTGTACGTACGACCCGGCCACGCGCGGCGGCAATGCTCCGGATGGACGCAAGGTGAAATCGACCATCCATTGGGTCTCAGCCGCGCATGCCCTCGACGCCGAGGTGCGTATCTACGACAAGCTCTTCACCAAAGAAGACCCGAACCAGGTTGGAGAGGGCCAGGAGTTCACTGCGAATTTGAATCCGAATTCGCTGGAAGTGATCGCGCACGCCAAGTTGGAGCCGTCGCTCGCGAATGCGCCGATCGAAGGCCGCTATCAGTTCGAACGCCTCGGATATTTTTGCGTGGACCCGGATTCGAAGCCCGGACGTCTTGTCTTCAACCGCACCGCGGCGTTGAAAGATACCTGGGCGAAGGTCGAGAAAAAGATCGAGAAAAAATAGGACGCCTCACAGCACCCGGCACGCCTCCTCAAATTCAAGACGCGGACTGCGCGGGAAAAGCTTGCTGTGATCGCCGTAGCCCAGATTGCAAAGGAAGTTCGCCTTCCATTTTCCGTCGGGGAAGAATTCCACATTGACCTTCGCCTTGTCGAAGCCGGACATCGGCCCGCAATCAAGCCCCACCGCCCGGGCGGCGAGTATGAAGTAGGCTCCCTGCAGAGAACTGTTGCGAAACGCCGTCTCCTCGGCCAGCGGCTGTTTCCCGGCGAAAACGGAGCGCATGTCGGCATGGGGGAACAGCTGGGGAAGCTTCTCGTAGAACTCGGTATCCCAGGCAACAATTACGGTCACCGGCGCGGCCTTCGTTTTTTCTACGTTCCCGGGGGAAAGAGCGGGCAAAAGACGCGCCTTGGCCGCTGCGCTTTCGAGGAATATGAAACGCGCGGGACTGGAATTCGCGCTGGTCGGACCCCAGCGCGCGAGTTCATAAGCTGCGCGCAGCGCTTCGAGGGCCACGCGCTTGGGAAGCCACACATTATGCGTACGGGCTTGGCGGAATAGCTGGTTCAGGGCGTCGTCAGAGACTTGTGTCGGCTGCACGCTGTCTGGTGTTCCGGTCATGGTTCTCCTTGTCGGCTGTTGTGGGGCGTTTGTTGGTCGATGGATTTAATGATTATGCCCTTCATACACAAGTTTGGGTGATCCGTGCAGAAGGCGGTCAAGGCCAGCAGCGCCGAGCTACAACTGCTTCCGAACTTGGAAAGGGAGAACGCGGTAAGGAATAGAAACTTTGGTGGACCTGGTCGGGATCGAACCGACGACCTCTTCCATGCCATGGAAGCGCGCTCCCAGCTGCGCCACAGGCCCACTTGGCGGGGCAATTCCTATCCTTTGATTCTCGCTTAGCTTTACCCGCCGCGTCAAACTCGAATCGGGCTCGACTCTGGCAGTCACGTCAAATAATATGGTTGGCAAAACGCCAAGGACACAATCGGAGCCCTATGTCGAACTCGCGGAATATTCTCGTTCGGTCGTTTGTCATTCTCATCGCGGTGCTTGCGCCCGCGGCGGCAGGCGCGCAAGATGCAACCGGCCAGGCAACCGGAGCGCAGCCGCCGGTTGCTTATGCGTCGGTGAGCGAACTGAACGGCATCCTGACGCAATTGCAGAAGACGGCACAAAGTATGCAATCCGATCTCGGAAAGGTGCGCATCGAAAAATGGAAGGCCGACGGCGCGACCAAGCGCCAGACGCTGGCGAACGTGGAGTCCATCCAGCGCAACTTGCAGTCGGCGCTGCCGGAAACGATCGCGCAACTGAACAACGCACCGGAAGATGTGGGAGTGAGTTTCAAACTCTACCGCAACCTCGATGCGCTGTACGACGTCTTTGGTGCGGTGGTGGAATCGGCGGGAGCCTTCGGATCGAAAGACGAGTTTCAGAGCCTGGGCAACGACATGAACGGACTCGAGAGCGCGCGGCACGCGTTTGGCGAGCGCATGCAGAAACTGGCCGCCGGCAAGGAAGTCGAGTTGACGCGTTTGCGCGCGCAGGTCAAGACGCTGTCAGCGGCGCCAGCCCAGCCGGCGAAGAAGATCGTCGTAGATGATACCGAGCCACCGAAGAAGCCGCCGGCGAAAAAGAAAGTGACAAAACCGAAGCCGCCGGCGACGACGGACGCTCCGCCGAGCGCATCGCCCAGCAAGTGACGCGGTTGGCGTTCAGCTCTTGGCCCTTGGCTTTTAGCATTTGCTCAAGCGGCTTTGGTCAGTCTGAATCCCGAGCGGGGAGGGTCCAGGGGTCCTTCTCCGCTCAGGATGCCGAGTTATCGGGGATGCTTCGAAAAGAAAGCAGGCCCGTCGCTTTTGCAGGATTTTCCGCTCCATGCCAAAAGCTAAAAGCCAAAAGCCAAAAGCCAAGACTCTGCAAACATACGACTTACCGCTGGAACTCCGGCGCCCCCTTCGGAGTCTAAGTATCTAAGCGGGAAAGGTCATCTGGCGTAGCTTTGTGCAAGAATTAATATTCCCGACCCGGGCCACAGTGACTCTATAATTGAGGGGCAACGCCATCATGGCGGGAGCTACTACATTGGGCGATCTTGCCAGCGTTATCGGGGCCCGAACTGAGGAATCCGCCGTCATCGCTGA
>JBEKWX010000145.1:0-12308 GCA_049512675.1 Terriglobales bacterium
TTGCCATCCTTCAGGATGACGAATTCTATCGAAAGCTTGCCCTGTTTCAAGATCGGCGGATACACCGACGGCGGCATCAGGGTATACCAGTTCTGTTTCACAATTTGCACGACCCGAGTCAGATAAGGCCCGAAATCCACGCCCATCGTGTCGGTCAGAATTTCCGCCTGATCCAGCGCCTTGGCTCCGCTCCTCCCCGGGCTCCCGAATTCACCCGCTTGTCCAGAACCGTATTGCCCATGGTGGGCGGCTAAACCCTGCTCCGCTTGTGCGATCGCCTCGCCCGGCGTCATGGAAGTCTTAAAATTCGGCACCGGCCGGTTCTGCGGAGGCGTCTGCAACCGCGCCGTCTGATCGCTCAGCTGCGGCCGCGCGAACCCCGAACTCTCCTGCGGCGCTGGCGGTTGCTGATTCGGCGCAACCTGGTTCTGCGGGGGCTGGCCCTGCGCCGGTGGCGGCGCGTTCTCGCCCGGCCGTCCCGCACGCGAGCTCTGCAGTATCTTCTTCAACTCCTCCCGATTGATCTGCGGTGCTTTGCTGGTTGCGATCCGGTCCTTATCCGAAAGCACCTTGGCATCCGGACGCCGCGTCAGCTTCTGCTCGTCCGGCGGCAGCTCCAGAAACGTCGCGTCTTTCGACCGGTCCACGTCCGTACGAATCGCCAGATTCACAGTCCGGTGCGGCAACAGCTCCATCAACTTCTCGCTGTTCCACAACAAAATAATCACCATCAAGTGCAGGATGACCGACAACCACAAAGCTTCGCGCTTGCGAGCCCGCGAGAGGTCGTCCTGCAACTGAATAAGAAGATGCGGAACATCGTCGGGATTGAACCCCCGGTAAGCAGTCTCCCAGTGTTGCGCTTCGAATAAATCCCGCTGCGCCGGCTGCTCGGTGGGCGGAGTCAATGGGTCGCGCGACGGAATTTGGGTAACCGGCATCAGGCAGAGACTACAACCTTAGAACCGCGGGCGCAGGCTCCTGGGTTGCGTAACATGTTGC
Source organism: Terriglobales bacterium (assembly GCA_049512675.1). Classification (GTDB taxonomy): domain Bacteria; phylum Acidobacteriota; class Terriglobia; order Terriglobales; family Acidobacteriaceae; genus Acidiflorens. The sequence goes on from JBEKWX010000145.1 coordinate 1,003, forward strand.
GCAGCATCCTGCGCAAGATTACGCGCAAAGTTCCTTCCGTAAAGTTACGTAAATTATGGAGCCACGACCGCCAATCCCATTGTCGCATTTTTTGTGCTCACCGAGTGAGTACCTGGGTAATAGTCCCAAACCACGGCCCGAACCGCGCAGATTTTCCCACTGCGGGCCTGCCCAGGTCAGATTTACGAAAAAAAATTTCAATCCGTCGCCATCAGAATTTCTTGTCGCTCCGTTAGTCCAACGGTCTCCTTCCAACGTAAAATGTTTCGTTGGAGATCTGGCCCATGTTCTGCAAAGGAACTCTCGCTCCTGCTGCACTGATGGTTGGAATCACCCTGCTCGCCAGTCCCTGCAGAATGCTCGCGCAGCGTGGCGGCGGTGGCGGCGGTGGAGGCGGCGCCGGCATGGGAACTGGCGGTGGACGCAACACGACGCCCATGATCTGCGTGCACGACTGCGGCACATTAACCGAAGGGCTCGACACCAAGGATTATCTCAAGAACTTTCGCCGCGCCATCGCCGTGCAAGCGGACGCGGAACAGCGCGCCGGTTTCGCCAAGATCACGCAATACACCCAGGCCGCCAGCGATCAGCTGCAGGCCTTTCGCGAATCTCTGCAGAAAGTCCCCGCTTCTTTACCGCTGTCCGAACGTGCAACCGCCCTCGATCAGGCCATTGGAAAAGCTCGCGCCGGCAACCAGAATTTTCTCACCTCGTTTTCTTCCAAACAAAAATCCGGTTTGGAGGACACCACCAAAAAACTGGGGAAAGCAGATTCCGAACTCGACAAACAAATAAAGGCGTTGGATCAAACCGTCCAAACTCCTAAGCCGGCCAGCGAACAGATTTTCAGCTCCGCCGGCAGTCTCGACAAGGCGTTAGCTGGTTTCCAAAACGAGCAACTCGCCCTCGGCAGAGAAATGAGCATCCTCTTTGACCCGGCTGGCCAAGACGTCACCTTCAGCCTGCCAGCGGCGACGAACTCGATCAGCGTCGACGGCCAGTCCATCTCGATTCCAGCCTCAGGCGCCGTCTCCCGCCTATCCGCCGCAACTCCCGCCGAAAACGGCCATAACCTCTTCCGTCTCAAACTGGTCGCCGATCTCTCCGACCTGCAGCTAAACATCACCGGCATTCTCCGGCCCGAACTCGCCCGCTCTCCCCGCTGCGGCGAGCGCGTTCAGATTCTGCAAGCCTCGCTTACGTCCCTGGAGCCCGCCAGCTTGGTGGTGGCTCGCTTGCACTTCGAGCGCTGGGTCTGTCCGCCGGGTCAACAGAGTCCCACGGAAGTCGCCGCCAGTGAGGCCACCATCGAAGTCAAGCTCACTCCATCCCTCGAACCAGCAACCCAATCGGCAAGCGCATCAACGACCGAACCAAACGCCAGCTTGCATCTCGTCTCCGAAATTACCCGCGTCGACGCCAACGGTCTCCTCCGCGACCTGCTCCGCTCCGGTGATCTGGGCGACACCCTGCGCGAACGTATCGCCGCATCGGTTCTCTCCGCTCTGCGGAAGGGCACCGACCTCAAAGCCACACTCCCGCCCGCCGCGCAGCAGTCCGCCACCCTTCAGAAAGCGCAATTCCAGGATGCCGGAGCCGGCCAGTTAAGCTTCCTCCTCGAAGGTCAACTCCAGTTCTCCGACGAGCAGACTAAACAATTTGCCGCCCAACTGAACCAGCCCCAGTCCGCGCAAGCCAAGCCAGCCCCATAAATCCCAAATCACCCGTGTAGGGAAGGAGCTCAGCCCGTGTGGTGACGGGGCTCTGCCCCGTCCAAGGCTGCGTAGGGACGGACGCCCTCAGCTCGTCCGAGCCGAGCGCAGCTCTGCCTCGCGCCTCAAGTCCCAGCAACCGTGCACAACTGGAACGACTGCGGAAAACTAGGGCTTCGTATCAGGGCATCGCTTTAGCGATGCCGTAAGTCCTTCGAAATTGAGATGCCCCTTCAGGGGCTGTGCGTTGAGAGCCGACTTTTTCCGCAGCCTCCTGAAGTCGGAGCGAGGCTTCGTGAGGCTTCGTAAAGTTATGCAAAGTTTTGTCCGAATCCTGTTCTTTGCGCAACTTCCGGCTCATAATTACATTCATACCTGTAGACAGATCGCTTTGAAAAGGAGATCTCCATGCTCAAAAAGTGCCTTCCCATTCTTCTCGCGGCCAGCCTCATCTCGATCGCCGCGCCTTTAGCGGCGGCCCAATCCGCGGCCCAATCCAACGACAGCCCGTCCAACAATCAGCCATCCGCGCAGGGCAACGGTGGCTGGCACCACGGCCCAGTCGACCCCGCCCAGCGTACCCAGGAACTGACCAAGAAACTCAGCCTCACATCCGAGCAGCAACCCAAAGTGCAAGAAATCCTCCAGTCCGAGCACTCCCAGATGGAGAGCCTGCACCAGGACACGTCTCTTTCCCAGCAGGATCGCCGCACCAAAATGATGGACATTCAAAAGAGCACACACGCGCAGATCCGAGCGCTCCTCGACCCCACCCAGCAAAAGAAGTGGGACGAAATGCTAGCCAACCGTGAGCAATGGGGACAAGGCCATCGCCACGGTGCGCCCACCGGAGGCGACCAGGCCCCACCACCACCCCAACAATAAAACGAGGTCAGAGGTCAGATTGCTGAAGTTAAACCTCTGCAATCTGACCTCTAACCTCTGCAATCACCCCAGCCCGATCCGCCCCGCGTGCCGCCCAATCTCTGCCAGAATCGCCAGCCCAAGCTCCAGCGCGCTCCGGCCGTCCTCCAGCGAAACCACCGGACGCGACCGCTCCCGCGCCGCCTGCAGGAAGGCCTCGATCTCCGCCAGCAGCGGCTCCTCCGCCGTAACCACAGGCTTAGCCGTAGAGATCTGCGGATTCACACCACCCCGGGTACTCAACCGGGTGCCCCACTCATTCGCGTCCTTTGCGAATGAGTGGGCAGCTTCGCCCGCGCCTCCGACCGAGAACACCAGCACATCCTGCCGTCCATAGTCGATCGAAATATACTGTCCCGCCTGAAAGAAACGCAGCTTGCGCACGCGTTCCGTAGAAACTCGGCTCGCGGTGAAGTTGGCCACGCACCCCGATTCGAACTCGATGCGCACATTCGCGATATCCACCTTGCTCGAAAGAATCGGCAGCCCCACCGCCCGGATCTCCTTCACCCCCGACTTCACGAACGTAAGCACAATGTCGAGGTCGTGGATCATCAGGTCCAGCACCACGTCCACATCCAGCGCCCGCGGAGAAAACACGCTAAGCCGGTGCACTTCAAAAAACATCGGACGCTTGATCAGCGGCAGCGTAGCCCGCACCGCCGGATTGAAGCGCTCCAGATGCCCAACCTGCGCCACCAGCCGGTGCTGCGCAGCCAAACGAATCAGTTCGTCCGCCTCAACCAGAGTCGCCGCCACCGGCTTTTCGATCAGCACGTCAACCCCAGCTTCCATCAGGGCGCGCGCCACCTCCAGATGCAAAACCGTAGGCACGGCAACCGAAGCCGCTTGCACTTCGCTGTGCGTAGTGAGCATCTGCTCGACCGAGCCAAATGATTTGCAGCCGAACTCGCGAGCAACCGCGTCGGCCCGCGCCGTATCCGGATCGACCACCCCCACCAGCCGCACGCTGCCCGCCTGCTGCAGCTGCCGATAGACCCGAGCATGATTCCGCCCAAATGCGCCCACCCCAATCACCGCAACATTGATAGGCAATACCTTGCTAGGAGATTCAGTGCTCAGATGAGTGCTCCGAAGAAGAATAACGCGCTATTGTCGCAGTTCCAGCCCCAGATAGGAAAGCGCAAAACCAGAAATCCTGCTGTAGAGACGGGGCTTGCCCCGTCTCCGGAGTGGCAAGGGTCCGCAATTGCGTAGCGACAGCCGCCTTCGGCTGTCCCCGCCTTCACATTTTCTTCAGCAGCGCAATCTGCCCCGCATGATAAAGCTCATGCTGCACCACGCCATGAAGCATGTAGTAAGAGTTGTAGTACGCGCCCTCTTTGCCCGGAACCATATCGTCAAGCCGAGAGTCCGGAACAGAAGCCACGGCCGCAACCAGTTCCTCGTGACCGCGCCGCACCTGCGCCAGCGCCAAGCGCCAGGCAGCTTCGCTCGTATCCCGAACCGCAGGAAAATTCTCCGCATCGGAGAGCTCCACCGCCGCACCGCCCAACCGCCGAAGCACGGCCCCATCCCAAGCCGCAATGTGCAGCACCAACTCCCAAATCGTGTGCGCACCAGCAATAGGACGCGCCGCCGCCCGCGCCGCCGTAACCCCCTCCAAAATTTCAAACAAAGAATCGCCATGCCAAGCCTCGCCATCAAACGCCCGGCGAAGCTGGTCGGCAATGCGAGCCGCTTCAGTCCGATCGGTTTTGGACATAGAATGTCTCCATTTCCTTTGGGCGACCCGTAGAGACGCGGCTTGCCGCGTCTCCCTCTGCCCGCGGAGCGTCGCCTCCCCGTCTACCCACCGCAGGAACCGCTCTATTCACCGCAGCCTATCCCGCGCACACCGCGATCGCCGCCTCATCCGCCGCCCGCGTCATCGCCTCGCCATCCAGCAGCAAACATCGCCCGGCGTCCACCGCCAGACAACTAGCCCCGGCCCGCGCCATCGTCTCGATCGTCTTCACCCCAATCACCGGAACATCGAAGCGCAGATCCTGCCCCGGCTTCGCAATCTTCACCACCGTCAGCGCCCGGCTCAGCGTAGAAGGCTCGCCACCCAACTCCAGTTCCAAAGACCGCATCAGCTCCCCCGCCCGCTCAATCGTCGCATCCGTGCCCTCCATCGCCTCCACCGCCACGCAAGCCGCGCCCGCGATCACCACCGTCTGTCCAATGTCGTACTCCGCCAGTCGCCGCGCTACCGCGCGTCCATACTCGATGTTCGTGCGTTCCTGCTCGCCAGGAGCTCGTTTACTGAGCACTCCCGTTTTCGCCAGCAGCGGCTCCAGCAGCGTGGTCGAGTTCTCCAGCATGATGCCCTCATCCGCCAACACCGTGGCGATCGCGCCCAGCAGCGAGTCCGTATTGCGCGTCGCCAGCGAAAGCAGCAGCTTAGCCAGCCGCCAATCCGGCTTGATGGAGGAAAAAATCTGCTTGTGCTTAACCTGCCCCGCCATAACCGCGCGGGTGACGCCCGCAGCTTTAAAAGTGTCAATTAGCTTCGACAACTCCCCCAGAGAAACCCAGTGAACGGAAGCAGCGCCGTGCGACGAGATCTCAGGGAAAGTCTCTTCCTTGATCGCCGCCACCACGACCTCATACCCCTGAGCCCGAGCCGCATCCAGCACCAGAAAAGGAAACGTGCCATTGCCCGCGATGAGTCCGAGTTTCATAGTCAGCCGTCGGTGGTCAGTGGTCGGTTCTTCAAGGAGCTTTGCTGGGTGCGGGCTTGGACGCGGCCGCTGCCTGGGACAAAACATATGCTTGAATCGACTGCACCTGGTCCGCTTTCAGCGCGTCTTTGAACGAAGGCATGCCGCCGTATTCGAGAACGCCGCCCAGCACGATGGACTGGAATTGGTGATGTGTTTCCGCGTCGGCATAGCGCAGGTCAGGAATGCTGGAGCCTGAGACAGCGCCCACTCCATGGCAGTAGTAGCAGTAGCGCCGATATAAAATGCTGCCTTCGCGGATCGCAGCGGCGGTGGCGTTCATGTGGATCGCGGGCGACGGAGGTCCGCTTTGTCCGAACGGCGGAACTTCCAGCTTTGCATTGGCGCCAAGGGAAAAAGTTAATACGCGGCCAAAACCCCGCTTCACCGGGCCGCTGCCGGGGAGATTCACCAGTCCCGCGGCTCCTCCCCACCCAACCATCAGCGTCACGTACTGAACTCCGTCGCGAAGGTAGGTGACGGGAGGAGCCATAATGCCCGTCCCCGCGTCGAACTCCCAAAGCTTCTTGCCATCCGTGGCGCGATAGGCGCAGAAGATCCCGTCTGATCTGCCTTGAAAAACGAGGTTGCCCCCAGTCGCCAGTACGCCGCCACTTTCGACCAGTGGAAGATCGGCACGCCACGCTTCATGCTGCTCGACCGGATTCCAGGCGATTAGATGACCGGTCATGGGCGGAGAAGCGAGTGCTTTTTTCTTGACTGGTCCATCGTAGGCGGCATCCTCACCGCGATTCCAAAGTGTGGGGTTCGACTTCCAGTTTTTGTCCGGAGCACCGAGGAAGACCGAGTTTTCTCTTGCCGGGACGTAGACCAGGCCTGTGGCGGGATGAAACGCCATGGGGTACCAGTTGTGTCCACCACCGGGCGATGGGGATACAAGTACCGCCTGCCAGCCATCGTGAGCGCTCGGCGATTCCTCTGGGCGCCCAGTTTCAGGATTGATACCCGTGGCCCAAGTAACGCCATTGACGAACGCTTTTGCGGAGATGAACTGGCCGGTCTGGCGATCGATCACGTAGAAGAATCCGTTCTTCGAGGCCTGCATAATGACCTTGCGCGTACCGCCGCCGATCGGCAAATCCGCGAGCATCAAAGGTTGCGTGGCGTCGTAGTCCCAATTATCTCCGGGCGTAACCTGATAGTGCCAAACCAGCTCGCCGTCGCTCGAGCGCAGCGCCAGGATGGAAGCGAGGTACAAGTTGTCGCCACCGCCGGGGCTGCGGAGATCGCGGAACCAGGCGATTCCGTTTCCGGTGCCGGTGTACACCAAATCGAGGTTAGGGTCGTAGACGATGGAGTCCCACGGCGTACCTCCGCCCCCCGCAATCCACCACTGGCCGTGCCAGGTTTTCGCGGCGGCCTCCATGGCCTTGGACTCGAAGCCTTTGGCAGGATCCCCGGGAACGGTAAAGGTACGCCAGAGGAGCTTGCCGGTCTCGGCATCGTAAGCGGAGATATAACCGCGCACACCAAATTCTGACCCGGCGTTGCCGATGAGGACTTTTCCTTTGGCGATTCGCGGAGCGCCAGTAATCGCATAAGGCTTGGATTGGTCAACGGTGATGACATCCCAAACGGGTTTACCGGACTTGGCATTCAGGGCGATTAGGCGCCCGTCGAGTGTGCCGAGATAGACCTTGTCGTTGTAAAGGGCTACTCCGCGATTGACAACGTCGCAGCAGATGGTGCGAACCCGTGCACGAGGCACCTGGGGATCGAAGGTCCAAAGGATCTCACCCGTTTTTGCGTCCAGTGCGTACGCGACGCTCCACTCTCCGGTGGTAAAAATCACGCCATTCGAAACTAGTGGTGTTGCTTCCAAGCCTCGCGTCGTGCCCAGCTCGCGATCCCAGAGCAACCCGAGTTGGCCAATATTCTGCTCGTTGATCTGGCTCAAAGGGCTGAAGCGTTGCTCGTCGTTGGTCCTTCCGTGCATTGTCCAGTCGGCTCCCACGGCGGCGGCCGTTGTGGGAGGGGATTTCTTACAGGCTCCCATGGAGAAGACTAGTAACACGACAAATAACGGCGACACGCTGACGCGAATCTTCATGAGATCTCCCGTAAGCTTAACAGTGTGATTTTCCCGGAGAGTTTACTCAATCACTCCACGCTCGATATGACTGCACAGGCATAACACGTCACAATCGCGGATTTTCAACAATCACTCCCCGTTCCGACGCTTCTATAAATCGAATCAGCTCCTCAACATCCTCCCCGCCATCCGCTTCCGCCTTCAGTCTCTCCAGTGCCTGCGAAGTATTCAGCTTCGAAGCCAGCAGCACCCGATAAGCATGATGAATCTTCCCAATCCGCTCCTTACTAAATCCCCGCCGCTCCAGACCCACGGCATTCAATCCATAAGCGTGCGTTCCTCGCTCGGCCGATGTCTTCGAAAACGGCAGCACATCCCGCGTAATGGTAGTGCCCCCGCCGATAAAGGAATACTTCCCAATCCGCACGAAGTGATGCACCGGGCACAGCGCCCCGACCGTCGCCCAGTCTTCCACCGTGACGTGCCCGCCCAGAGTAGCCGCATTCGCCATGATGATGTGACTCCCAATCTGACAATCGTGCGCAATGTGCGTATAAGCCATGATCAGGTTGTGGTCGCCGACGCGCGTGCATCCCCCACCCTTAACCGTGCCGCGGTTGATGGTGACAAACTCGCGAATCTTGTTATGGTCGCCAATCTCCAGCCGAGTCGGTTCGCCCGCGTAAGTGATGTCCTGCGGCGCGAAACCAATCGAAGTAAACGGGGAGAAATGATTCTCCGCCCCAATTTTCGTAGGCCCTTCGATGACGACGTGCGAAGCCAACCGGCAGCCCGCGCCGATCTCGACCCCAGCCCCAATCACGCAATAAGGCCCAACGTAGCACGAAGAATGTATCTTACTTTTCGGATCAATGATCGCCGTGGCATGGATCGCCGTAGGATGAGTGGACATCGTCAAATGGTGGTTGCTCTCATATCGAGCCCCGGCAGGGGCGAACCAGCTTAGCCCAGCGCTTCAGCGCTGGGAAAATATCGACAAATGATTAAAGTCCCGGAGGGACGACCCAGACCTTACGCTTCGTCACCCGCAGAGACCGCGCTTCCCGCGCCCATCGCACGCGGCACCAGCCGACAAGTAACAATCGCCTCGCAAACCACCTTGCCGTCCACGTACGCTTTCCCTTCTAATCGAGCCGCCGTCTTCCGCCAGGCCCGCACCACCACTTCAATCCGCAGCTGATCTCCCGGCGCCACCGGACGCCGGAAGCGCGCCTTCTCGATCCCTGTGAACACCATCAGCAACTCGTCGCGATTCGGAACCTCAGTAAGCAACAGCAGCCCGCCCGCCTGCGCAATCGCTTCCACAATCAGCACCCCCGGCATGATCGGCTTTTCCGGAAAGTGTCCCTGAAAAAAAGGTTCGGTGATGGTCACATTTTTCAATGCGACAATGCTCTTCATCCGCACCAGTTCGACCACCCGATCAATCAAAAGAAAGGGATAGCGATGGGGCAGGATCTTGAGAATATCGCCAATATCCATCGTGGTTTTCGAAGGTGACGCCGCTTCAGCAGCCGAAGCTTCAGCTGCCATTCCGCTATTCTGGTCCATGTCCGTCACGCGATTCGTTCAAGGCGAAGATTATACTGTAGAGCAAGTTAATTGATTTCTTTCCACGTAAATTCCAGCTGACACCACCCATTCTCCGCCGCTGGCCCCCGCCCGGGACCCTCCCCCCCGTAACCGCTCATCTGTGACGCACGCCCTAGACTCGCCCAACCTTCTCGCCGATGATCAACCCAAGGGCCCTCGAAGCAACTAACTCCACCGAGCCCCGGAGCCAATTCATGATTTTGCCCAACGCCCAATCCTCCACTCTACCTTCCACCGAACCAGATCGCCGCCGCCATCCCCGCTACACCGTCCAGGTCCAAATCGAAATCCTCCAGGAAGGCAACAGCCACCCCATGCGCCTCGAAACCACCGACCTCAGTCGCGGCGGCTGCTACATCCAGCTGGTAACGGCCCTCCCACTCGGCGCCCGCCTGCAAGTCACCCTCTGGCTCGACGGCGACCCCGTCGCCATCCAAGGGCGCGTCGTCACCCGCCATCCCCAATTCGGCAACGGCATCATGTTCCTTGATTTCGAAGGTGACGGAGATCAACTCCTGAACCGTTACCTGCAGGCCATCACCACCTAGCAGCCCGTGGCGCAAGTCCGATTCGGATCAGGGTATGCCTTCAGGCATGCCGTAGGCACTGCCTTATGAAAGCGCCTTTAGGCGCTGGATTTGGCGCTTGAGTTTCACCACAGGTTGAACAGAGGAAACGTCAAGTAGCGCTCCAAGCCAGTTTGTCGATCAAAAAATCAAGAGCGCAAGCTCAACGCGCCTCCGAAAGAGCACCGCCATCCCACAAATGACTCTCCAGATTCCCCAAAAAAATCAAGGCACCCAACTGGGTACTGGGTACTGGCAACTGGCAACTGGTCACTGGCTCCTGCTCTTCCCCATCACCACGAGCGGCAGCGTCAACCCATCCTCCAGCGGCACCTCCGTGGCTTCCAGCTCCGCATACCCTTTCACCCGATAAAAAGGAACTCCCGTCAGCGTCGCTCCCATCTCCAGCCGCCGAAACCCAGCCGCCCAAGCCGCCGCCTCACAAGCTTCCAGAATCATCCCGCCAATCCCCCGCCGCGCCCACGCCGGATGAACAAAAAATGCCCGGATCTTAGCCGCATCCGTAGCCGGATCCAGCAATGAATCCTCCCGCCCCGCAAACTGATCGCCGCCAAACAAAGTTTTCCGCTTGCTCCACCCACCGCAGCCGACCAACAGCGCCCCGCCCGACGATTCCGCTCCCGAAGCGTCCATCGCCTCCGCCGCAAAATAAGTTCCATCCGCAATCAGTTGTGTGTCGACGCCATACACCGTCCGCAGCGCGCCCTCCATTTGCGCCGACGAATAATCCCCCGCCTGCAATCCCCGCACCGAAGCCCGAATCAATTCCCGAAGCAAAGGAATATCGGAAGCCTCCGCCAACCGAATGCGTATAGTCATAAGCGATCTCCAGCAGGCTCAAAAACGCGGGTTCCGTAGCGGGGCATTCGCGTTGGCGAAATCAGGGGAAAGGCTGCGGCAGAATTTTCCGCAGCCAAGACAAGCGCAGCCAACAGCTAAAAGCCAACAGCTAGTAGCCGTTTCTCTACTTCCGCCCCGCCGCGCACTCCGCGCAAGGACAAACTTCCCGCAGATAGAACCACGAATAAATTCCCAGATCGTGTTTATCGTTCCAGGAAAACTTCAGCGCATACTTCCCCACCGCCTCCGCCGAAAGTGCCTTCACTGCCGGCTTGAACATAGGCAAAGCCCCAGGCGCCAGCTTCGCCGCCTCGCCCGGCTTTCGTCGCGCCTTCGTTCGCTCATCTTCGCAAAGCGCGCAAGGACAGGCATCCCGCAAGAACGCAAACGTATAGACCGACCGGTGCCCATCCTTCCACTCAATCTCCATCCCCGTCCCCGTGGTCAGATGAATCACCACCGACTTAGGATCGTTCCCCACCCGAGGCGTAAAATTCGGCAGCGCCATAAATTAAAGTATCGCACGCGCAAAGCCCGCATGCCGCGGACACTCCTGCCCGCACCCCGGGTCATCCGGCCGCAGGCGGCAGAGAACCTCCAAATCGGCCTTTCCATGTTCGGGTTGTAGGACTACCGTGGCTGGCCCCGTCGCAGACTCCACAGTCCGCGCGCCGAGAGGATGAAGGTGAAGCCCCCGGCCGGTGGACGCGGCGATCTCGCCGTAATGTGCCCCCCTCATGTGCATGACGGGCGTGGCTGCCGCGAACAACCCGACGAGCAGCATGATGGCGTACCCCGATCTCCGTTCGGCGAGCACCAGCGTCCCGTACAGCAACACCACGAGAAC
>JBEKWX010000146.1:0-8542 GCA_049512675.1 Terriglobales bacterium
CGTGCACGATTTCATCGACGCGTTGATTGAAGGCCGCCAACCCCCACAGGATGCCGACGATGCAGCAGCAACGCTTGGCTTCGCCATCGCCGCCCACGTCTCGGCCTGCGAGCACCGCGAAGTGTGTCTCGACGAGATCGGGCCGGACACCAGAGCACGACTCCCGATCTGACTTGCTGTCCGTCCCGAGAACTCGTGCTGGTGCCTTTTTCACGAGACGATATCCGCCAGCCTCGCGTCCAGCCGCGTGAGCGCGTCGCGCTTCTCGCTCAAGTAATCGTATCGGTCGTAAACTGTGCGCACGCCCGGGTCGGTGTGATGAAAATCGCTGCCAAACGACTGCCAATCACGACCGAACAGGACCGATCACCACCGACCTCGATTCGAACAAAACGCCCATTTCTCGCGGGTTTTGTTGCGTCATGATCGATGGTAGTCTCGCCGGGACTCATTCGTAATCAGCAGGTCGCCGGTTCGAATCCGGCGGGTGGCTCCAAAAAAACCCGCAAATTCAAGCAGTTTTCGTAGGAATTTCTTCCGGGGAGCGTCGGTACCGGTTGTATTGTGCGGGTACTGTGCCGGTCGCGCGGCACGAGGCTAAGACCTTCAGGAATCTGAATCTAGAATTTCCATATAACATTGAGCGCGACGAAGTTCAGGAAGTTTGTCGAGTAATGTCCTTGCAGCGTTCCAGCGAGCGGTCCGCGGCGATTACTGTACGGACCGGGGCCCGCGTCCATCAACTCCCACGCGGTGCCAGCCGTTATGTTATGATTGATCTCATACAGGATGCCCGTGCCATATCGCAGCTGGCGATCAATAGGCAGGACGGCGTTACGGTTCGCTGTCGAAACCGGCGCACTGTCATACGCGAATCCCGCCGACCACAGCCATTTTTCACCGATCCGAAATTGGTGCCCGATCGCGATATGACACGTGTCCGAGAAATGCAGGTTGGCGGTAACAGTCCGCTGGTTGGCAGCGGAGATTCCGACTGGGAACTCCCCAAATGCCGACCAGTTCTGCCATCCGACGTCACCCATCAAGCTGAAGTTGGGTAGGACCTCGTAGACCGCGCTCGCCATCACTTGCTGCGGCTCCGTCAAAGGAACATTAACTTTTACTCCGCCGATTTTCTTGCGAATAAAGTCGAGACCCGGACCGAGACCCGTGAGGTGCGGCCGAAAACCGAACTTGTAGTCTTCCGGTGACTTATAGGTAAGTCCGATGCGAAGTTTAGAGATTGGCCTGAGCAGTATGCCGACGTTACCGCCGAACGCTTCGTCCCACGACTCCAGCGACAAGCCGCCATCCGGCACACGCGGAAGCGCGTTGTTAATCTTCGATTGAAACGTGAGACGCGCGACCCCAAAGCTGAAACCTGCTCCCACAGACAGCCAGTTGTTTACCTCGTAGGCGATTGTGGGGTCGACTTTGCCGCTGATGAGCGACTCCTCTGTTGCGTAGTAGCGGCCGACCCACGTTTTGCCGTAGTCCCCGCCCAGACCGTAATCTGAAAAGACCGCCACGCCGAGCCGCAACTGCTCGGATAACTTGTGGACATAGAAGAACGACCCCAGCGGAAAAAACACGCCGGCATTGCCGCCGCCACCGCCTGAGGTTGTCGTTTGCGGGGCAACGTCGAAGTTAGTCGAAGGTAGGAGCGCGCCGGGTGAAGTCGTCAATTGTGAGCGGTCGAGTAGCGTCATCCCGGCGGGATTGGAAGCCGCAGTCGAGGCGTCCTCCGCCATAGCCGCTTGTCCGGCGCTTGCCGTGCCGAAATCGGTTGGATACAGCTCCAGCGCGGCGCCTCGCGCTGTCGTGACAAATGCCAGTAAGACGACTATCGCAAGAGAAATAGTCCTATGAACCTTACGCGACAGCGGTTGCACGAAAAGCTCCGACCGGGTTTTGGCGATACGCTGCACTTTTCGGTCCTTCTTCATATGAAAGCACCTTTCTTTAGCCCAATATGTGGAGCGATCATCTCGATGCACACAAGTAGTTTCCATCTAGAGCTCCAAATCAGGGAACAGCAGCGTCAGACCGAACCTGACGGTGTACATCGGAGTGATCTTTGAATACTGCCGGTAAGCCGTCCACTCGCCCGACACCCATGGATTGAACTGAATTCCTTCGAACTTCCAAACGCGCCCAAAGCCAAGGCTGATCGGGATCGTGGTCGAACTGCGGTGACGCCAATTAACCGTCCACGTCGAGTCGGACGATTTTACGTACCAGCCATGGCCGAATGTGTAAGAAATTATCGGCTGAAACTCGATCTGGCTTTGCGGGGTCGCTGAGGAATTCGAATACGCAAATGAGATTGGGTTCTGGAAGAGGAAGCCGACGATCAAGTGCGGAACGCCCAGGTATTTGGCCGCGGCTGCGGGTCCCACCTCCCACGCGTGACCTCCCGCAGCCGGAACTCTTCCCGTCGGAAACACAAAAGTCGGTCCAATGCCCCAGCCGAATCCGGTCTGCTTGGGATCGGGCCAGTTGGAGACGAATAAATCGAATAGCTCCATATCAGTGAACTCGGTTATCGTCGAACTGCTTGATGATGTCGCGATCTGCTGGAGCTTGAACGTCGGACGAATGATTTGCTGAAAAGGGAACCCCGAAAATGCTTCTATCGGCACAACTGCACGCAGCTGAATTGTATTCGTCTGTGCCGAGGTCTGAAAATTTCTCGGAGTGTACAGATCCTGGAGCTGCAGTTGCATTAGAATCGCGGTCGGATCATCTACCTCTCGCGCCAGGCGATCTTCTTCGGAATCGGCGCCAGCCGAACCAGCCACCAGATTCTGGCCCAGCGCGCGCCCGCTCATAGCAAGCAGAATGAAAACAAATATTTTGAGAGTCCGTACCGCCATGGAGCGCTTCAACCCCCGAAGAGTGGTCCCTTAATCAACTTCGGGATGACGGGAGTAATAGCAAACTGGAGGTTCCACTTCTGGCCGAAGACATCGGGGCGGACCGGCATGTATTGTCCTTGCACTGCAAACTTCACCGGCAGAGGACCGATCTTCACTACTTTGCTGATATTCAAACCTATCGGAAACGTCACCTTGTTAGCGTTGCTGGCATACCAGTTGACCAGCATGTTCGGCGAAGTGCCGATGCCCCACCCATCGCCCGGCAGATAGACGAAGAAGTATTGAAGGTTCATCTGGCTAACAGTCTGCGAGCCATTGCCGCCGACCGAGAACCACTGTTGCGGAAACACTCCTGCCAGCCATTTGTCACCCAGGTAGCCGAAAACGCCGGCGGGTCCTAGCTGCCACTTGTTCTGCCCGAGCCTGGAGTTGGTCGCGGTAGGGAAAATGAAACTGGGCCCTGCGCCCAGCAACCATGGACCCGCCAGCTTAGGGCTGGGCGATAGCAGCGTCGCGAGGATTGTGTCGCCGAAACCGGTGACGCGATGAAGATGAAAGCTCTCGTTCACGTAAGGCGTGGAGTTCATCACCTGGAAGACGGGCCGAGTGATCAGATTCCAATCGTCGCTCAGCGCGAGGGGCAGAACCGGCTGAAACTGGAGGTTTACAACGTTGCGATCAGGCTTGTTGAGCCAGTAGGTATTTTCCTGAAGCTGGAGCGCCCAGATGCTCGAGATCGGATTCGACAGTTCTTTATTGACCTCGTCCAGTGATTGGCTATCCGCCGTCTGCGCAGCAGCGGAAGGTACATGTAAGAAGCCCAAAAGCGTAAAGAGAACCAGCGATCGTGTGAATCGACTTATCACGGGGCCTCCGATTTATCGCGGCTCGTTGCTAAAGCTGGCCAACGTCACTAGTCGCTACACCACAGCACTTCATTTCGACATCAGTACCTTGCCGGTAGTGCTATCGATGTTGAAGAGCCAGAAAGCTGTCACGTCCTCCTCCAGGATCATCGCGACCATGCCGACGCCGGGTGCGAAAAAGTTGTAGCCAGTGTTCTGCGTATGAGCCGGGCCAACTTTGCCCTCGCACTTGACGCGGAATAGGACCGCGGGGAAGGTGCCGGCCGGTACCGTCACCTGGTAAGTGCCGACGTAGGTGTAGGTGCCGGTGAGGGATCCTGAGTATCTCTGGTCGCCCGGGTCGTCCAGATAGTTTACCGAGACTTGCTGCGTGTAGCTCCGGGCCTCTCCCGGTTGCATGCCCTTGGGCAGGAACGGATTGGCAGGCGTGGTGACGACTACCACACCCTCGCCCGTGTCGGTGATGGCGGCCATTATGATGTCGCCCTCTGGCGTCTCGCGCATGAAGCCGTTGAGCGTCGGCGACATTGCAAACCGCCAGGCCATCCTCCCGCCCGGCCGCCGGGTCCTCACAAGCCCAAGCGTCTGTATATTCCCGGCGTGGGGGCCAGCGACGACCTGGTACTGCTGTGACTTATCCTGAAGCGGGAAGTAGACGGACGGGTCCCCGATAGGTTGGCTCGGCAATGCGATGCCTACCACACCTGGCCCAAGCTGAGCGGTTATATTTTGCTGATCCTCCGGCGGCAATGGCAGCACGACACCCTGGGCGCACACCGATCCCGAGGCAAGCAGCAGAAGACTGAGCGTTATAGTTACATACTTTCCCATAAGACATTCTCCAACATCTATATTAACACCGGGTAGGCGCACTAGCTCCTACCAGTACTGCGACCATGGCCTCGAGCGGTTGGAGGACAATCGGCTCGAGGCACAGCTATCGCGCTCCTGCTAATATCCGCTCTGGACGAAGACGCTGCCCTTAGGTCCGATTCGGACACATTCGGCCTGGCCATTGTAGTCGGGGTTACAAATGGCTTTGTCAGAAGCGGGACACTTGTACAAACCCGGTTCGATCAGTGCGCACTTATTGAGATCGAAATGTAACTCGGTCTTCGCCAGTGACGCTTGCTCGGCCGGCGGAGGAGCGGATGACGAGCATCCACCGAGTACCAACAGCCCTAGCACGGAGATCGCTAAAACCATCCGCTTTGCGATTTGTTCTGCCTTAGCTCCTGAGTCTCTAATTGCCATTCCACTACCTCCCATCGGTTTCGATGCGTTTTGTTCGAGACCTGCGCAGGGTCCCGCCTATGGAGTCTGGTCCTGAATCACGATGTTAATGCGGCGATTTTGCGCCCGCCCCTCCCGGCTATCGTTTGAGGCAACGGGGTGATACTTGCCGAATGCCACCGCCGACAGCTCGTTCGGATCAATCCCCTGCTCCTCCAGATAGCTTACGACCGAGATGGCGCGGGCGGCCGAGAGATACCAGTTGTTCGGAAAGCGACTCTTCAACGGCTCCAGGATGAGCTCGTTGTCGGTAAAGCCTTCGATCACAATCTGCTTGCCGGTAACACTCTGAAGGGTTGGCACGATTTTGCCCAGTTCTCGTTTTCCGTTCTGGCTGAGCTCCCATCCGCCTTCCGGGAACAGGATCGCATTGACCATCGTTACCTGCAGCCGATTCTGGAGTTGCTTGATCTGCACCTGGTCGGTGTTCACCTCGGTCTGGAGGTTCTGATTGAGTTGCTTATAGGTGTTGTCCATGTAGGTCAGGTGTTGGACCTGCTGGACTTCCTGGTTGTATTGCTGTTGCGGTACGCACGCTGTAGCAAGCACCGATATCAACGCTGCAAGCACCAGTCTTTTTTTCATGTAAAGCTCTCCTTTTCACCGGCAATGTCTGGCCATACGCTCTATTCGCCGGTATGCGATTCGGACGCCCTCAAGCGCTTGCGCGTCGACGCGGCGGGCGACCCTGAGGGCCGCCCGTCGTGTTGGGTGTTCGACTATTGGCCTTCGTGCTGCTTCATCATTTCCTCGACCTGAGCCTTTACAGCTTGAAGGTTGAAGGTGGCCGGTGCCTGCATCGGAGGATAGTCGACAGCCGACATCGCGAGCTTCCCGACGTACTTCTGCACCATCACGAAGCGCCAGAACTCGCGCGCCATGAAGTCATTCATGTAACCCCCGCCCATATCGTTCAGGCTCTCGCCCCGTAGATCCGGCGTCCGCTCGAACGGATCTTGTCGGAGGTTCACGATAGTGGGCATGTCGGTCGTGACCTTCTCTCCGGGCCAGCCCCATGGCTGCTGGATGAACTGGTACTTGAAATCATCGATGCGCAGGGCTCCGAGGTGTGGCCCGCCGAAGTAGAAGAGCTCGTGGCGCTTGGACGGCCCCTTGCCGTTGATCAAATCGATCTGGTTATAGCCGTCGAGGTGATTCTTGTACTCGCGATCACCGATCGTCACTCCTTTCAGGAGTTGATCGGTGATGTCGGGATTGCCGGCGGCCGCCGCGAGCGTGGGTAGCCAGTCGAGCCCAGAAAAAATGCCGTTCTCGACTCTGCCGGGCTGGATGTGGCTCGGCCAGCGCGCGATGCACGGCACACGGAAACCGCCTTCAAAGGTGGTGCCCTTGGTGGCTTTGAACGGAGTCATGCCGCCGTCGGGCCAGGTAAACACTTCCGCGCCGTTGTCCGTGGTAAAGATGACGATGGTGTTGTCGGCCTCGCCGATGTCGTCGAGGTGCTTCAGGAGCGCGCCGATGCTGTCATCCATCTGCGCCATGCCGGCCTCTTCTACGTTGTAGTTGTCCTTGGCGTTCATCATCGCCTGGTACTTCGGCGGGAGGTAGGTAAAGACGTGCATGCGGGTGGTGTTGTGCCAGATGAAGAACGGCTTGCCGTCCTTCTTGGCCTTGTCGATGAAGCCGTTTGTGTTCTGGACCAGCACGTCGTCGAAGGTCTCCATGTCGTACTTGGCCTTGCGACCTTCCTGCCAGTTCTGCATATCTTTCATATCGGGAAATGGCGCCAGAGGACCCTCATCGACAATTTTCTGCTTTCCGACCTTGCCCCAGCGGGGCATCACGGTGGAGTCATCCGCGTCCGTTGCCCAGCAGTGCGTTAGATTCCGTGGCCCCGTCTTGTCTATCCAGTCCTGCGGGTAGTCGAACCAGTAGGGGTCTGACATTGCATCGAGGTGGTACAAATACCCGAAGAATTCGTCAAAACCATGCACGCACGGCAGGTACTTGTTCAGGTCTCCGAGATGGTTCTTGCCGAACTGGCCCGTTTCGTAGCCCTGCGCTTTGAGGACAGTGGCGAGAGTGACGGCCTGAGCCGGCAGTCCTACGTCGGCGCCCGCCTGCCCGACGGTCGTCAGACCCGTGCGAAGGGGCAACTCGCCGGTAATGAAATTAGCGCGTCCCGCCGTGCAGCTTGCCTCGGCATAGTAGTCGGTGAACATCATGCCCTGAGAGGCAAGCTTGTCGAGGTTCGGTGTTTTGCCCGACATGATTCCTCGGTGGTACGCGCCGATGTTAAACCAACCGACATCGTCGCCCATGATGACGAGAATGTTGGGCTTGTCGGCCGCCCATGCGGCGTGCGAGATCGACAAGCCCATGATTGCGCCCATCAAGAGCGCGATTGCGAAAGGTCTAGATCTCCAACTAACCATTAGAATGCTCCTCCTGGAGTTGACTTTTCGGTTCTTCTGCAACGGGCCGTCTCTTGAGCTTGCACGGTACCAGCCGACTCTAGTTGTTGCTTTGCTTCATCATCAAATCCATGGCTTGGCCGATCGAGAAGTTGCCTGGCTTCTGGCGCGGTGGAAACTCTCGGAAAGTGGCAATGAACCGGCCGACTATTGTCTGTGCGGGAACCAGGATAAACAAATGCTCGATGAACCATTTGTCGTAATCACCCGCCTCGTGTTCTGAGCGCTCGAACGGATCAGAACGAAGATTGAACAGCTTGGGTGCACGCAACGGTATCAGAGGCTGCATCCAGACCTCCAAACCCTCCGCTGATTGTTCCATGAACACTGCCTTGTACTGGTCGTAACGGAGGCCTGCCAGGTCGCCGTCATCGGTCCAGTAAAAGAACTCGTGGCGCTTGTCGGGAGCCTTGCCGGCCAGCAGATCGCGCTGATCGTAGCCATCCAAGTGTACCTTGAAGGTCTTGTCATTCACGCTCTTGCCGCGCAGGAGTTCGTTCTGGACGTCGGGATCACCGGCCGCAGCCACCAGGGTCTGTACCCAATCCTCTGCCGAGAAGATATCATTAATTTCTGTGCGAGGTTGTATGAGACCGGGCCAGCGCACCATCGCCGGTACACGGTAGCTACCCTCCCAGTTGGTGTTCTTCTCGCCCCGGAACGGTGTGGTGCCGCCGTCTGGCCACGTGAACGTCTCGGCGCCGTTGTCGGTGGTGTAGATTACGATCGTGTTCTTGGCGATGTCCAGATCGTCGAGTTTCTTCAGGAGCTGACCCACCTGCCCGTCATGCTCCACCATGCCGTCTGGATAGATACCGAGACCGGTCTTCCCTTGAGCCTCGGGCTTCAGGCGAGTCCAAATGTGCATGCGGGTCGAATTGAACCAAGCGAAGAACGGCTTCTTCTGACTGTTCGCGCGGTCGATGAAGTCGAGCGTTGCGCTGAGAAACTCCTGGTCCACGGTTTCCATGCGCTTTTTCGTAAGCGGGCCGGTGTCCGTACAGCTTTGCTTGCCCCACTTGCCGAAGCGCGGATCTTCCCCCGTCGTCTCGGTAGTCGTCGCGGTGCA
>JBEKWX010000147.1:0-8494 GCA_049512675.1 Terriglobales bacterium
CGCCTGAACGCCGTGACGATTGACGGGGTTCTCGTTCCTGCGCCCGAAGATAACGTGCGCCAGGTGAAGCTGGATACCATTCCCGCGGACATCGTCGAGTCGGTCGAAGTCAACAAAACGCTTTCTGCCAATCAAGATGCTGAGGCCATCGGCGGATCTGTAAATCTGGTTACCAAGACCGCGGGCGATCAGCCGACCCTGAATCTCGGCGTAATTGGTGGATTCACTCCCATTCTGAATACTCGAGCCATTGCCCAGGTGAGTGGAACCGTGGGTCAGCGCTTTGGAGCGACCAAGAAATTTGGGGCACTTTTCTCCGGCAGTTTTGACTATAACGGCCGCGGGATCGACGACATCGAACCCGGCCTCAACGACACGGCAATCCCAAGCTACAGCAGCATCGATCTGCGTGAGTACCGGTACAGACGTAAACGCTATGGTTTTGGAGGTGGACTCGATTACAAACTCGGAGATGGAGCCGGGCTTTATCTCCACTACTTCTACTCCGATTTCAGGGACTACGGCGACAAGTGGGTGTACACCCTCAATGAGGAGATGTACAACCCCCCAACCCCCGGTCCTCCCCCCACCCCAGCCTATATCTCCGGGCCGCCGAAGTTTTCCGGCTCGGAACGAGCGCCGGACTATCGGATCGGCAACGTGGCAATTGGCGGTAAGCATATCTTTACCAACTCGTGGTTAGCCTGGAATATCTCGACGTCCGCCTCACTTCAGACAGCGGCCGCTGGCAATCCGGGGTTCGATTTCACATACAACGGTCCGCTCACCACGGACGGTACCGTTACCCCTACCAGCCCTCTCTATTGCACCAATATTCCGGCCACCAATCCCCACCTTCCGCAGTGGAGCCCAGCCTGCACCGCTCCAGGATCCCCCGTTTACGATCCGACACAATGGAGCCTATTGGACGTCAACACCACCTCGGGGAATACCTCACAGGTCAACTTGCAGGGTGCGATATCTTATGCACTGAACTACCATCTGGGCAAACACAACTCGACTTTCGAATTCGGCTTCAAGGAGCGCAACGCACATAAGGGCCAGAATGCCTATTCCCCGACCTACGACAATCCCACAGCGGCGGCACCGCTGATGACCCAGTACCTCAGCGGATTCACCAACCCTAACTACTACTTCAATGATTATCGGCTCGGGCCGGTCGTCTCCTGGCCCAATATCACGGGCAGCCTGCCTAACCTCGTCAATCAGGGCATTCTCACGCTGGACGTGGGTGCTACCCACCTAGCCTCGGATGCGAGCAACTTTGAATATACCGAGCGCGTTTCGGCGGCCTACGCGATGAATACGGTCGATTCCGGACGCTTCCGTCTTCAGCTCGGGTTCCGCGTCGAAGCGACCCAGTTGAATACCTTGGGCTACATCGTCAAGAACGATATCAATGGCAACTGGATCTCCACGACTCCGGCTCCGGCCAACAATTGGTACTGGAATCCTCTGCCCAGCGCACAACTGCGCTATCGGCTCACCGACGACTCTGATCTTCGCGTTTCCTATGGCCGAGGAATCTCTCGTCCTAATCCATACGACACGATCCCTTATGTCGAATTAGACCAGAGCACCAATCCCTACTCATACACTTTCGGCAACCCCAATTTGGTACCGGAGCACGCTAACAACTACGATGTGTTGTACGAACATTACTTGAAGCCTTTCGGCGAAATCCAGGGCGGTTTCTTTTACAAACAGCTGAGCGCTCCTATCTACTACACGCAAAGCCTGCCAGCGGACAGCGGTCAATATGCCGGGTACATCACCAGCACAGTTATCAATGGCAGCCACGCCTGGCTGGCAGGATTTGAAGCTGCCTACATCCAGCACCTTGGGTTCCTGCCAGGGGGGCTGAGCGGACTCGGCATTTCCGCCAATTACAGCTGGACGACTTCCAACTCCGGTCCCCTGCCGGGCCGCAACGACACTCCCGCGCTGCAGCGCCAGGCTCCGAGTACCTGGAATATCAGCCCCACCTACGACCGCGGCCGGTTCTCGGCGCGGGTAGGGCTCTCCTACAATGGCAGTAGTATCTACCAGTACCAATGGCAGCAATGTACCCCGGCAATTCAAGCCACTCCTGCTGGCTGTACGGATCCCGCCAATCTCGGTCCCAAAGGCCCAGCGGGCGACAATTACTTCTACCCGCACTTGCAGGTGGACGCGCAAGCCAGCTACCGCATAAAGAAGAATCTCACTTTCCTCGTACAAGGTCTGAATCTGTCGAATGAAGTGTTCGGCTTCTACAACGGCAGCCCAGACTACGTGAACCAACGCGAGTTCTACAGCCCGACATATTCCTTCGGCTTACGCTGGGAGCCACGCAGAGAATATTGACGAAAGGCGCAAACATTCCTGAAGATTCCCCAGTTTTTGGGGAGCCTCAGGTTTCTCGCGTAGCATTATGCCTTCGGGCGAGTCTGAGAATAGCCCGGTTAAGAAATCCGGTTAAGAAATAGGGAGCCCCCACAGATGAAGAACAGGAAGTCGCGCTCTAGCCCCTCCACCAGGAAGCTTCGACTTTTCATGGCTGTCTTCGCGTTAGGATGCGCTTTTGCGAGCGTCTCCACCGCGTCCGCCGAGAGATTTGCCATTACTAATAAGATCCACATTCCCGGCCAAGGCAGCTGGGACTACCTCGCGGTCGATGAAGGTGCACGACGACTGTATGTTTCTCACGGCACCCAGGTCGAAGTGATTGATGTCGATTCGGGCGCCATCGTCGGCAAGATCGAGAACACTCCCGGCGTACACGGAATCGCCATCGCGCCGGAACTGGGAAGGGGATTCGTCAGCAATGGCCAGTCCTCAACGGTAACGATCTTCGATTTGAAGACGCTAAAGACGATTTCGGAGGTTGCGGTTGGCAAGAAACCGGACGCAATCCTTTATGACCCCGCCACGGCTAGAGTTTTTGTATTTAATGGCGACAGCAAGAGCGCCACCGCGATTCAGGCGGCGGACGGAAAAGTGGCGGGAACGGTTGATCTTGGCGGCGTTCCCGAGTTTGCGGTCGCTGACGGTTCCGGGTATGTTTACGATAACGTGGAGGACGCGAGCCTGGTCCTGAAAATCAACGCACGCTCGCTGAAAGTCGAGCAGCGCTGGCCGACTGCTCCTTGCGCTTCGCCTTCCAGCATAGCGATGGACCGGCCAAATCGGCGGTTGTTTCTCGGCTGTCGCAGCAAAGTTATGGCGGTCATGAATGCGGACACAGGACAAGTGATCACTACGCTGCCAATCGGCGATCACGTGGATGCTACGGCTTTCGACCCTGAGTCCCGGCTGATCTTCAATTCCAATGGGGAAGGCACCATCACGGTGATTCACCAGGACAGTCCGGACAAATATTCGGCTGTCGAAAATGTGAAGACGTTGCCCAAGGCGAAAACCATGGCGCTCGATCCAAAAACGCACCGTCTTTTCCTATCCACGGCGGAAGCAGGACAGTTTGAAGTGCTGGTGGTCGGCCAGTAAATGAAACTTTTCCAAAAATTGCCGATGGTTGTTCTTCTCGCCTGCGTTGCGTGCTCACACTCGCACTCGCAGGCGGCACGGCAAGCCGAAACTGTGGAGCTGCAACTGCAAGTGAGCACACCCTTCCACTTCGTCGCCTATGGAGATTCGCGTTTCCACGATCCCAAGGACACCGCAGCGGCAAATCCCGCGGTGCGCCAGGCGCTGGTACTGGCGATTGCGCAGACCAATCCTGCGTTCATCTCCTTCGGAGGAGACATCGTCTATAACGGCTACGACAAGGATGACTGGAAGGTTTGGGACAGCGAAACCGCGGTGTGGCGCACGGACAAGATTCCGGTTTATCCCGCGCTGGGCAACCACGATCTCCACGGCGATGAGGAAGTTGCGCTCGCCAATTATTTCGCGCGCTTTCCTGACCTGAAGAACAGCCGCTACTATTCCATCCGCGCCGGCAACACTCTGATGCTGGTGTTGGACAGCTCCCAGGACGAAACCTCCGGCCCGCAAGGGCAATGGCTCGCCCAGAAACTGGACCATCTTTCAGGCGATGTAGACTTCGTATTCATTGTTCTTCACCATCCTCCCTACACCAGTTCGTCGGATATGAAGATGTTCGGCGGAGGACACGGAGCTCGTTCTCAAGAGCAAAAGCTGGCCAAGATGCTGGAGGCGCGGCAGCAGAACCAGCGCGCCCGCATTGTCGTTTTCTGTGGACACGTACACAACTACGAACGCCATGAGCACGGCGGCGTCACCTATTTCGTGACCGGCGGTGCGGGAGCGCACGCTTACCCGATTGAACGCGCTAAGGACGATCCTTTCCAGAGTAAGGAAGTGAATTACCACTACCTGCAGGTGGATGTAGATCGCGGCAGCCTGAAGGTCACCATGCACCGTCTCGATCTGGCAAGTGGCAAAGCCGTCTGGACGGAACCGGACTCGGTCGCGATTTCGGTACCGGCAGCGAAGGCCGCAGCGCAAGGCAAGTAATCGTTTTGGACGTCAAAAAGGAAGCCTTAACTATAGCCGACCTCATTGCGCTGCTCCACGCAGGGGCCTCAGTCCGCATGTTCGCAGCTCCGCTGTTGTTCGTGATGCTGGCTGCGCTCTCGCTGCCCAGCGCGGCGCAAGGAGGGCCGCCCTTCATCACTGACGATCCCGGCACTCCCGGTGACGGCAACTGGGAGATCAATGTCGCGGCCTATGCCGAGCGCCATCCCGACGAGCGCATTTACAACGCCCCCATCCTCGACATGAACTACGGTCTCGGGGACCGCATCCAGCTCAAGTATCAGGTGCCGTATCTCGTCGACGGTGTCAACGACGGCCCGACTCGCAGCGGCCTAGGCCAGTCGCTGGCGGGCGTGAAATGGCGCTTCTACGAGAACCCTGAGAAGGGCCTCGAGATCTCGACCTATCCCCAACTCGAGTTCAACAATCCCACATCATCGCTGGAGCGCGGACTCGTTGCCAACGGTACCAGGTTCTATCTTCCCATCGAGATAACCAAGAAGGTCGGGCCGTTGGTGGTCAATCCCGAAATCGGCTATTGGTTCGCCGACAAAGCGGGTGCAGCCTGGGCTAGCGGAGTTGTTGTAGGGCGGGAGGTCAGCCAGCGGCTGGAGCTGGATGGCGAATTGTATGCGACCGCCAACACCAATGGTTCCGACCACTGGAACACCTTTGATGGCGGAGGCCGCTACAAGCTGGGAGAGCATTTCGTGCTGCTGTTCATGGCCGGGCGCAGCTTCCGCGGACCGGCGAGCGGCCAGCCACAATTTTTCGGCTACCTTGGAATGCAGTTCTTGTTTTCGACGAAACGAAAAAAGGAAAACCCGGGAGTGCTGCCCTCGCCGCCGCGCTAACCTGTAACTTTATCGATTGAGCTTAACTTCTCTGGCCGCTTTAACACCGGAGTAACCTACAAGGGCATCCACTGTGCTAGAGTCTCAGGAGTTCGATCCCTTTCTCCGGACCAGGGATCATTCCATGTTCCGACCTGCACGCTTGCTCGCCGCGTTTCTCTTCATGGCGTTTCCCTTGTTCGGCCAACAAGACGTTAATCAGCAGCCATCGCATTCCAGTTCCCAGAACGCGCCAGCGGTTTCCGAAAATCGTGTCGCCCTCCCGCCGCACGAATTTGCAAAGCTCACTGCCCGCACGGATTTGGTTCTGGTGCCCGTCATCGTTCATGATAAATCCGGAAAACACGTTTCAGGCCTCCAGAAAGAGGCGTTCCGCATCGAAGAGAACGGTAATGTCCGCGGCGTCTCCGTTTTCGAAGAAACGAAGACCGAGAAACTGGTTGCGAGCGGCAAGGACGCCCCATTGGAGGGCTACTCCAATTTCGCCCCCGGTGAAGAACATCTTTGGCGACTGACCACTATTGTCCTCGACACGATCAATACGCCCTGGATGAGACAGTTGGAAGCGAAGAAACAGCTCATCGACTACCTGTTGCGCAGCGCATCGCACGACGAACCCATGGCGCTCTTCGGCCTCAATAGCAGTGGCCTCCATCAACTACATCCGTTCACCAGGGACACCAAGGTATTGATCGACGCCCTGCAAAAACTCAAGCTCTCTTTGAGTTCAGAGGAGGGAACTCAGCCCCCGGAAGTATTCACCGACGACCCGTCCGAAGAACAACAAGGCTCGGACGAGGAGCAACTCATAGGCACTTTCATGCAGGATTTCACCGACACACTTTCCGCTAACTACCAACGCATCGCGACCCGCCAAACCCTGCTCGGCATGACGCAACTTGCGCATGCGCTCCAAGCGATTCCCGGCCGCAAAACGCTCGTCTGGGCGAGCGCCGGCTTTCCGTTCACGATCGACGATCCGCAATCCTTTGCCCGCCAGGGCGACGAACTGCGGAGCGAATACGAAGAGGCGTGGCGCGCCCTCAATTCCGCCAACATCGCCGTTTATCCAGTGGACTTGAATGCGCTGGATTTCAGCACCAGAAATCTGCCCAGCGCCAATTCCGGAATTTCCTCCACCCAAATCAACAACATGAAAGGAATCAATGGCCCGAAGTCCGCAATGCGACTGCCTTACGACAAAGGCTCACAGCAACGAATGACCCTGCACGCCTTCGCCGATGCAACCGGCGGCCGGGCCTGCGTCACTGTGGACGAATTGGAAAAGTGTTTCAAGGAAGCCATCGATGATTCGAGCGCCTACTATCTGCTCGGCTACTATCTTAGAGGGGACACACAGCCCGGATGGCGCAAACTCAAAGTAAAGGTTGCAGGTGACGGGCTTCGCGTGCGATACCGCAGCGGATTCTACGTTACACCCAAAATTCAGGACTCTGCCGGACTCCGGCGTAAACAACTCGTCGACGCGCTCGCGTCGCCCGTCCAATACACCGGTTTACGACTGACTGCCCGTCTCTTGCCGTCCTCTAGTGACCAACCTTCAACTCCCGGCACCGGGAAAAAAGGGCCTGCGGAGTTCATGCTCGGGGTGATGGGCAATTCCATAACGATCGACCGCGAACAGGGAAATGCAATCGACCTGGAGGTTATCGCTCTCGCGTTCGACAGTAACCGCAAGAGCGTTGTGACCACATCGCAGGCCATCGCCACCAGACTGAAACCAGAAATGGTGCAGAAGACTTTGCAAACCGGCCTCGGAATTCCTGAGAAGCTTGATCTCCCTCCCGGCAAGTATGAAGTGAAATTCGCCGTCCGCGACAACTCCAGTGGACTCCTCGGCACCGTGAGCGTCCCCCTCGAACTAAAGTAGACGAGTAGACGACGCTCTTATTCGTATGCCGGAGGGTGCTTTTCTTATCAAGAGCGGGGCGAGGTCTCTGCCAGAAACCCACAATGCAGAGCCCGCAGTGTCTGCATCTGTGGATGCAAAACTGCCCGGCGTGCAGTGAATCGCCGCACCATCCCCGTCAGAAACAAGAACTGCGGAACAGGGAGGAAGCAGCGAAGGGCGTTGACCGAGGAATAGCAATCTAATCCACCAATTCAAGCGTACAACTGCACAACTCCTGGATTGTCGGCAACTCGGAAGTTATCCAGAAACGGGCTTGGGGGACATTAATGACGATCTTCCCGAAGGTTGAGAATCTGTTTGGGGGTATGACTTCCGGGTTGCTCGTCACTCGGGCATACCGACTGGCGGATAATATTTGATATAGTTCGTTGTCTCTACTTCAGCCCTTCGACCACATAGAGGTAAGAGAGGGTACGGGCGACGGTGTACAGATAAAAGTTTCCATCCGGCGTTATGTGTCCCGAACCGACCCCGGCAACTCCGGCCAAATCGCCGGGCGCATGTTGATGGTGCAGGCGGCGCTGACCGGTTTGCAAGTCCGCAACGTACACCTTAACTGGTGTCGAGGAAACATCGCCGACGTAGATGGATTTACTGTCGGCGGTCCATCCCGCGACTGCTTCTTGGGTTTGAACAAAAGACAAGGGTTGAGACGCGTGGTCCCCGGCGAATGAAACCATCCAGTGGACGCCATCTTTGCGGCCCAGCACATAGTTGCTGTCCGGAGAAACCAACGTGCCGCGGAAGCCTTCCGGCCCGAAGGGCTTCGGCGCGGAACCGTCCAGCATCAAGGTGTAGGTTCGGGGGGCCCTTCCTTTCTCGGTGGCAACCATAATCAATCCCTTGCCATCGGGCAGGAAGCGCAGGTTTGAAGTGTGGAACAGTTGACTGTCGGCGAGGGTTATGGGTTGTCCGGCGCCAGCTGGCAGCAAGACAGTAGGCGCGGGCTGTTTCACGCTGGTTGACGCGACCCACTTATCGTCGGGCGATATGGCGAGTCCCATGCCGGAGCCTAGCCGGATAGCCGGCGAGCCATCCGTTTTTCGGAGAAAGACAGTGTAGTCTGGGCCACCTCCTTCGCCGTCTTCTTCCAACACGGCCCATTGACCGTCCGCGGAGAGACTGCGTCCGAGCGTCCAATCGAACCAGGACAGGTCAACGTCTCTGTCCTGGCCCATGCGGTGGC
>JBEKWX010000148.1:0-8458 GCA_049512675.1 Terriglobales bacterium
GAGCCGCTCCTCAAAGATCCCACCATTTCCGATATTCTCGTCAACCGCTTCGACCGCGTGTACATCGAACGCGCCGGCAAGCTTGAAATCACCGGCTTATCGTTCAAGGACAACCAGCACTTGATGCAGATCATCGACCGCATCGTGTCCCGCATCGGACGCCGCGTCGATGAGTCCTCGCCCATGGTCGATGCCCGCCTGCAGGATGGCTCGCGCGTCAACGCCATTATTCCGCCCCTGGCGCTCGACGGAGCCTGCCTCTCCATTCGTCGCTTTGGCCGTGATCCGGTCACAGCGCGCAACATGCTCGAAAACAAAACCATGACCGGACCGATGCTGGAATTGCTCTCGGCCATGGTCAAGGGCCGCCTCAACATCATCATTTCAGGGGGAACGGGCGCCGGCAAAACCACGGTCCTCAATGTTCTTTCCGGATACATCCCGAATTCAGAGCGCATCGTAACCATCGAAGACGCGGCCGAGTTGCAGCTCAAGCAGGAACACGTAGTCCGTCTCGAAACCCGCCCTCCGAACATCGAAGGCAAGGGCTCGGTCCGTATGCGCCAGCTCGTCATTAACAGCCTGCGTATGCGCCCCGATCGCATTGTGGTGGGCGAGGTGCGCGGCGAAGAAGCCTTCGACATGCTTCAGGCCATGAATACCGGTCACGAGGGTTCGCTCACCACCGTGCACGCCAACTCCCCGCGCGACGCCCTGGCTCGCATCGAAAACATGGTTTCGATGGCCAATCTCAACATTCCCGAGCGTGCGATTCGCCAGCAGATCGCCAACGCTGTCCACGCCGTCGTCCAGGTCGCGCGTCTCTCCGACGGTGCGCGCAAGGTGATCACCGTCTCCGAGGTCACGGGAATGGACGGAGAAATGATCACGCTGCAGGACGTTTTCGTTTTTGACCGCAGTGGCATTGACGAGAGCGGAAAGGTGCGCGGCGTCTTCCATTCCACAGGCCACCCGCCGCATTTCGCCGAGCGCCTCGCCACTGCTGGTTGCCGTCTGAGTCCCGCGCTCTTCGAGTCCCGGATGGAGGTCTAGCGGATGTCGTTCTTTATCGCCTTGCTGGTATTTGTCGTGGTCACGCTGGCGGTCTTTGCCGGCATGTCTTTGTTCGATCAGCGCAAGGCCCAGGCCCGCGTTCTCCGCGATCGCCTCGCCACCGTTCAGAAACCAGCCGAGCAAGCCGCGCCCGACATGGCTCTGCTGCGCGACGAAGTGCTCAGCCGTATCCCGGCTTTCGACACCTTTCTGCGCCGCTCGGAACGAGTTTCCCTGCTGCAAAAAACGCTGGCTCAGGGAAACCTGGACGTGCGCGCCGGAAACTTCCTCATGCTGTGCGCCGTGTCGGCCCTGGGATTGGCCGTCATTGCGTTCATCGCCGGCGGAAACATGATTTTCGGCTGGGTGGGCGCCCTGCTCGGGTTTTTTATCCCCTACGCGTATGCCTCGCATATGCGGACCAAGCGCTTCGCCAAATTTGAGGAGAAGTTTCCCGAGACCATCGATACCCTCGCCCGCGCCGTTCGCGCCGGACATGCATTCACCACCGCCCTCGAAATGATTGCCAACGAAGTCTCCGAACCCGTTGCCGGAGAATTCCGCCAGCTCTACGAAGAACAGAAATTCGGACTCCCGGTACGCGACGCTCTGCTCAACCTGGCCGACCGTGTTCCTCTGGTCGACGTGAAGTTCTTCGTGACGGCGGTGATGTTGCAACGCGAAACCGGCGGCAATCTCGCCGAGATTCTAGACAACCTTTCTTACGTCATACGCGAACGTTTCAAGATCCTGCGCCAGGTCCGCGTCCACACTGCCCAGGGACGCCTCACCATGGCCTTGCTGATGGCTCTGCCTCCCACGATTGTGGTCCTCATGCTCATGATTAACCCGGGGTTCATTCAGCCGCTTTTCACCGACCCGCTGGGGCACGCACTGATCGTCGGAGGCATCACTTTGCAGACCATGGGCTACTTTGTCATTCGCAGAATTATCAGGATACAGGTCTGAACATGACGGCAGGGTTCTCGGTTCTCAGTTCTCGGTTCTCGGTTCTCAGTTCTCAGTAAGAGCCAAAGCCTGCGGTTCGCCGGTTTTACTGAGAACTGAGAACCGGGAACTGAGAACTAAAGATTCATACAAGGTCTGAATTCATGGTGCTGGCACTCACAATTTTCGTGTTTCTCACCATCGTGGTGATCGTGTTCGCATTCGGAGCGGCCGCGGTTGTGCCCTCGTCGGTGCTCGGCTCCCGCCTGCGCGAAATCGGCTGGCAGCGCCCCAAAGCCGAGGTCAAACCCGCCATCCGCGAACGCATGCAGCAGGCTCTCGATCCGCTCAGCCGCGCCTTGCCGTCCTCCTCCGCCAACGTTTCGCAAACCCGCGCCTGGCTGATTCAGGCGGGATATCGCAACCCCCAGCACGTTACCATCTATCGTGGGTTGCGCGTCCTGTTTGGCGCCCTTTGTTTCTTCTCGGTTTTTGTGTTCACCGGATTCAATTCCCCCCTGCTGCTCTTGGGTGTGACCGCATTCGGCTTTTTTATCCCGCGATTCTTGCTAAAAAAGAAGGTGAAGGAACGGCAGCGCCGCCTCCGCCTCGGCCTTCCCGATGGACTGGATTTGACTGTGATCTGCGTGGAAGCGGGCTTGTCTCTCGATCAGGCGATGATGCGAGTGGGCGAGGATCTGCGCACTGCGCACCCCGAACTGAGCGGCGAATTCCATCTCTTCGATCTCGAAACTCGCGCCGGAAAACCCCGCGTCGAGGCGCTCCGCAATCTCGCCGAGCGCACCGGCGTCGATGACATTCGCTCCCTGGTCGCAACCCTGATTCAAACCGACCGCTTCGGAACCAGCGTGGCTCAGGCCCTGCGCGTGCATTCCGATTCCCTGCGCACCGAGCGCCGCCAGCGCGCCGAAGAACAGGCCGCCAAGACTACCGTCAAAATGATCATTCCCCTCGTGCTGTTTGTCATGCCCTCCCTGATTTTCGTCACCGTCGGCCCAGCTGTAATTCAGTTGTTGCATATTTTCATGCCGGTTGCCGGAAAACGGTGAACAAATTTGTAATTGATAATTTGTAATTTGTAATTGAAACCCTAAAGCTGAGCATCTCGGTCTTAAATTACAAATTACAAATCACAAATTACAAATCCCCAGGAGTTTTCATGCCCCCGCGCGGGCCCAAGGGATACGCTTTTAACCGTACCCGCACCACCTATCTCGCGACCGATCTTCTGATCGCGCGCACCCACTGGTCGCGCTTTCGTGGCCTCATGGCCACCGACTCCTCCCGTTTCTCCCGCGGACAGGGACTGTGGATCAACCCCTCCCATGGCATCCACACCTTCGCCATGCGTTTTCCGATCGACGCCGTTTACCTTGACCGGGAACGAATCGTCATCCACATTGAAGAGGGCCTCAAGCCCTGGCGGTTGGCAGCCATTCGTGTCCAAGCCGCGTCGGTGCTCGAGGTTCCTGCGGGCGTCGTCCACGAGTCCCTAACCGCGCTCGGCGACCATGTGGATATTTCTTTCGAAGAACGTCCGCCTCACGCTGAAGCCGCCTGAACCAAGCCAAGAAGTGACAAGAAATTGGAAGGCGGAAGGTATGGAAGGTATTACCGTCACCGAGGCAAGGTGCCCCAGGTTCGCGCCGTCCCTTGGGCGCTAACCTGGGCGCAGTCGGGCACACCACCTTTCGCACGTTTCGAAAGGTGCACGGTGCCCCGGAGAAGGAGATTCCGACTCAGACCGCTGGGGGCGCTCCGGATGAAAATTGCTTCACAATGTCGCGAACGAGCGTAAAATCGCACCGTGTTTGAAGTCAAAAAGGAGATTCCGGATCAAATGGGATAGCGACCATGGACGAGGCATTTGTCCAGGACGAATCATCATGAGCATTTTATTTGGCGCCTGAGTTGAAAGAGAGACTTACCGAAAACCACGGATGATGGCCGGGTTGACTGAAGAGGCTGAACGAGCGATTGCGCATGGAATCCCAACCAGGCAAAGCACCACAAGATCGACCGAAAGCCGGATTTTGGGGCGTGATCCAATGGATCTTGCTGTGGGGCACCATTTTTGGCCTCAGCGGTGTGGTGTTGGTCGCGATGACAAACAAGGCGGTGATCTGGTCGAGTTCGGATGCGTTTTGCGGGACGTTCTGCCATTCGATGACATGGGCTTCAGCGGGGTATCGTCAAGGACCCCATTTCATCAATGCCCCCGGTGTGCGCGCAAGCTGCGGGCAATGCCATATCCCATACGACTCCAGTCACGCGACGGCGACGGAGTACGTGCAGCTGCTGCTGTTTAAGGCGGACCGCGGAGCAAGAGATTTCTGGGGTGAGTGGCACAAGACCATTGCGACGAAGGAAGAATGGGAAAAGCGACGGCCGCAATTGGGAGCCGGGTTCGAAAGCTATTTGCACGCGCACAATTATATTACCTGTCGCGGTTGTCATTCGCTCGACGCGTTTGGCGGGCCGCGGAGTCAAATGAAAGCGTTGATCCACAGTGAGGTCATCAAAGCCAATGATGTGGAATGCCTCGAGTGCCACCGGAATGTCGGCCACGTGTATGAGCAGCCGATAGCGAAAGTGGGCGGCTGGTACACGATCGAACAGGCGGCGTCAGGCGAAAAAACTTTACCAAGCGCAGTGCGCGGCCTGCCACGGTACGAAACTGGAAGGCGGCGCCGGGCCGTCGCTAAAGGGCGCGTCGTGGCACCAAATGTACGGAGGCGTAAAGCTGTTGACGGTGTGGGGAGAGATCAAGGGCCCGATGGCGCAAGATGCGAGCACGACCTACACAACGCAGCAGTCGCTGGATATTTTGTCCTACTTGCTGCAACAAAACGGGCTGCCCTCGGGGAGCCAGCCGCTTGCGGACACGCGAGAACTGTCGAATGTGCTACCGGCTGCTACCGGCCAAATAGACGCAGTTAGAGATAATCGTTCATCGAAAGGATGAAGCAGATGGAATACACATTAATCTCCGACACAGAAATGAATGTTTCGCACTAGAGTAAAGCTTTTCATTAGACTGCCCGCGGGCTTGATCATGCATGTCGATTCTCCAAAATCTGGCCTGTGGAAAAGACTCTGAATTCAAAACAGCCCACTACCCGGAACAAAACGCCCTTGACTCAGCTGCTAGAATAGATTCATAGCAACCAAAGTTTTGCTTCAGCGCGACCTGCTCCTTGACAACAAGACGGATGGTTTCTCCTTATTCCTGAATACTTTGCATATAAGTCATTGTTATTCAAGACTTTGGCCGGAAATTCTCCCCAAGTCAATGATTCCAATAGACCGGGAAAGAGGGGGGGTACCCCTGGCAAGCACTTCGCTTTCGAAACCTCTGAGAAACTCCGTTCCCATCGCCAAAAAAAGAAGACGAAAAAAACTCCAGTTACCGCGAAATCACAGAATCCTTCTGGCACACTACACTAGTACAAATCCCCAAAAGAGAACGTAGCCGAAACGTAGTCCGAAATTAATGACCGAAGTTGCCACCATTCCCGAAACGATCACCCAGTGGCCCGAACCACCGCGCCTGCTGGTGGAATGGTCGTCCCGATGGGAAGAGTTCAAGTCTGCCCTGCATCCGGCGCTCACCCGCGCTCCGAAGCGCTTGGCCGGAGAAGCGCCCGTTGGCATGTTCCCGTATCGCGGCATGCTCGTCTGCTGGCTGCTCGAATGCCTTCTGCTGACCGCGGTCGTCGTGCTCCCCGAACGCTTCGCCAGTCTTGAGATGCCTCTTCCTCCAACTCGTCCGCAATGGGACGTCATCTATTACTCCGGCGACGAACTGCCACGAACCCTGGACCGGGGCGGAGCGCAGTCCGGTAAGTCCGGACGCGCCGGCGGCCACCAAGCCCACCACCGCACGCAGACCCTCCGCGTAGCGCGCGGCGACAAGCCCAGCGAGAAGGTTGTGGACGCTCCCAAGGTAAATCTGCCTCACTCGGATTCCGCAGTCGCTAATCTGCTCGCCTTCAAACCCAATCCCGGACCGCCACCCGCCGAAGGCCTGCGTTCTACTCTCACCGCACCAACTCTGCCGGCGACGACCGTGGCGCCGCCTTCGCCGGAACTAAACTCATCGGCAAGCCGCAGGTCGGACATGCTGACCCCCAGCATCATCCCGCCCGCGCCGAATGTCTCACGCGACAAAATGAGCACCGCAAACCCGCTCGCGCCTACCGTTGTCGCACCGGCTCCGCAGGACGCGCAGCGTGATTTGGCCAGTTCTCGTGTACCGCTGACGCAAACCGTCGACGTGGTTGCGCCACCGGTTTCCGCGCCCCAGCGCGAGGTCTCGTCCACTCCCAAGCTGCAGTTGCCCGCCCCCGCAGTTGTGGCGCCGCCACCGTCACAAGTCAGCCGCGATCTCAACAGCTGGGGCAGCGCCGCCACCGGTGACTTGCGCGCCAAGCCCGTTCCACCGCCACCCACCGCATCTGGCGGAGGGTCACTCGCAAGATCAGGCGCTGCTGCCTTCACGCCACAGGTTGTTCCACCTCCGGCCAGCATCGAAGGCCACGGTTCTCAGCAAAACGGCGGACGCTCCGGTCAGCCCGCAGGCGCGCTCCTCGGCGACGCCAACGTCGTGCCACCTCCGCCCGGCCTGGGCGGCGGCAAAGCTCTCTCTGGCAGTGGACGAGGAAGCAAGGGCACTGGTGCCGGCGGTCCGCTCGACCTGGGTTCCTCTGTAGCTCCACCGAGTAACGCTGGAGGCAACGCTGCCGGCTCCGGCGTCGTCATCTCCAGCGAACCGGGAACCAAAGTTGGAGTGCCGAACTCTAGCGGCGCCGGCGCTCTCGCCATGTCGCCCAGCGGTAGAGCGAAAAGCGGTCTCGGCGGAAGCGGCATCGGAGAGGGCATCGGCAAAGGCAATGGCCCCGGCAGCGGGTTGCAAGGAGAAGGGTCAGGCGCCGGCAGAGAAGGCACCGGGCGCGGCTCCGATCCTAACGCGCGTGGAGGCATTTCCCCGTATCCCGGCCCCGGTGGCGCGGGAGATGGCACCAGCGGCACGCCCGCCTTGCCCGGCGTATCCGTGGAGGGCGGCACAACCACCGTCAACCTGCCCAGTTTCGGATCTCCCGGCGGCGACGCCCCAGGTACGGGCCCCGGACATTCCTCCGTGAATGACCACAAAAGATCCGGAGTTACGGTGATCGCGACCTCGCGCTCGGGCGGCGTGTTGCCCTACTACGATCGGTTGAAGGGCGACAACTATTCCATCTACATCGAAACCTCGGTGGGAACAGCAGTAATGCAATACTCCGATCCGTCTTCCGCCACGCATCCTTCCCGCATAGCGTTAAGCGAGCCCGAGCCAATCCGTAAGGACCTTCCCGATCGCCTTCGACCAACCTACGTCGTGTTCGCCTGCACCCTCGATCGAACCGGAGTTCTGAAGGACCTGAGAGTGCTGGAACCGGGGGCGCCCGAGTCTACCTCGAAAATCCTGGCAGCATTGTCCAAGTGGAAATTCCGTCCCGCATTTCGCGGGGAGGAGCCGGTTGAAGTAACTGCGATTATCGGCTTCGGGATTGATACGCGGTGACCCATCTTCGTTTGTCAAAGATAGAGAGCCGGCGGTAGTGGTGCCGTTTGAGTCGGTTTTGAAAGGGCACGGCTTCAGCCGTGCCGTAAGCGTCGTATTTTCATTGCGGCTTTAGCCGCTGGGGGACGGCAATTCTCAAACTGCAACACTACCGAGCCGGCGCTCCCATCGTGTCTAAGTCAGTAGCCTTTGCGCTTGTCCACCACCGCCAACAGCGGCTGCCCGGCAAGATACCGACGAAGATTGTCCGAGAACAGCGCATAATGCCGCTCCCATAACTTGTCGGTCAGCGCCGCCGTGTGCGGAGTGATCAGCAGATTGGGTACATCCCACAACGGCGAGTCGGCGGCCAGCGGCTCCTTCGGAAATACATCGAGCGCAGCGCCGCCAATTTTCTTCTCACGCAGAGCCGCGGCAAGCGCGGCCTCGTCCACGAGTGGCCCGCGACCAACGTTGATCAGGCAGGCTCCTGGTTTCATGAGCGCCAAGCGTTCGCCGCTCGCAATAACCTTCGTGTTGTCCGTGACCGGTGCCGCCAGCACGATGTAATCCGCCTGGCAAAACACTTCTTCGATTTGCGCTGGCCCCAACACAGCGTCCGCTCCTTCACTTCCCTTCTCCGGATGCTCGCGCACCGCGATCACCCGCATGCCCAGAGCTCTCGCGCTCTTGGCAACCGCGCGTCCAATGCTGCCGAGGCCCACCATGCCGACGGTTGCACCCGCAACTTCCCGGATCCGAGGCAGTTCGTCCCACAGGATCTGCTGCCCCCAAACGTGCTTCTCCTGCAACCGCACCGAGCCCGGAATTTTCTTGGCCAGCGCAAAGATGAGCGCGATGACGTGCTCCGCCACCACCGGCCCGTGCACT
>JBEKWX010000149.1:0-8319 GCA_049512675.1 Terriglobales bacterium
GCCCTCAAGCACAAATTCTTCGTAGTTCGCGCCCGGCAGTTCGCCGGTGCCGCGCTGGATGGCGCGCTTGATGTTGTCGGCCGGCATGTTCTCGGACTTCGCCGCCAGGATGGCCGTGCGCAGCCGCGGGTTCATGTCGGGATCACCCCCCGACTTCGCCGCCATCGCGATTTCCTTGATGAGACGAGTGAAGATCTTGCCGCGCTTGGCGTCGAGCGCGCCCTTCTTGTGCTTGATGGTTGCCCATTTCGAATGCCCGGACATAGCTCTACCTCATCTCTAGAATACTCGAAAGGCGCTGATTCTCGGAATTAAGGATCCGCCCGCGGAGGAAATCACAGCATCAGCCTCGACGTAAAAACGTTCAGGCGAATGCTGATTATAGCACGGGAACTCGACCAGGATCAGCAGTCT
Source organism: Terriglobales bacterium (assembly GCA_049512675.1). Taxonomy (GTDB): domain Bacteria; phylum Acidobacteriota; class Terriglobia; order Terriglobales; family Acidobacteriaceae; genus Acidiflorens. The sequence goes on from JBEKWX010000149.1 coordinate 415, forward strand.
TACCACCTGTGTAGCAGAGCTAGAGAATGGACAAAACTGGAGGAGATAGACTGCAACAATCGCTTTTCATCCGCCAAGGTACCCCTGTGCCCCCGTGGTTCAAGATCTCGCCCTTTGCCCACAACCACTACGCGTTGGACCACACTCTCATACGACGAACAGCGTTTTGCGTCCGAGTCGAGTCATCAGCTAGGTAACGCCTTGGCAGGCAAGCTGTGAGGTACCCTTTATTGGGAATCTTCATGCCAACGAACGCTCTCGATCGCCAACTCACCCAACTCGAAGCCAGTCGCTATCGCTTCGGACGCAACGAAGCCGCAAGCGTAGTGAAGCAACTGAATCGGCTAGACGCGAAGCGCTTTCCCGATCCCGCGTCGCTGATCCGCTTCCATGAAGCGCTGCTCTTCCTCCGAGCCTTTCCGCAAGCGCCAGTGGTGGTTCGCGCGACCGAGCGCATTCTGAATAGTTTCCACAAGAAAGTCGAAGCACTACGCAAAGCCGGAGCCGACATGGACGCCTTCGAGCCCATCGAAGTGTCCGGCATTGCCGGCACCGAGATGGAAGACACACTGAGCTTCGACGTAGCCAGCTGGCTAATCAAGCGCCTGTCCGGCAAAGTCGAGATCGCCTGGGAGAATTACGAACCCGGACGCGAGCTAGGCGCCACCGGCCCACGCTTCATGCCCTTGCTCGAGGACGACGCGTATGTCGAAGCCGACACACCGTGGCGCCGCTGGCTCGAGACCGCTGCGGGCAAGAAGGGCTCCGATCCTGCATGGCTGTTGCAGCGCTTCGCCGATCTGCCGCTGGCGCCGATCCAGAAAGCTGAACTCTACGAGTCTCTGCGCCTGCCCCTGCGCTGGAAGCTCGAAAACTCCGTAGTCGCGCGAACGCGAAACTGGAAGCCGGTTCCGAACGTTTTCTACCACAGCGAACCGCTCATCAGCCGGAGCCAGGTGTCGCTGGCCGGCGAGTTGGCGAAGCGCCCACCGCAACTGACAAGGCTTTCGCGCAAGCAGGGCGACGAGATCATGGACATGATCCGCGAAGTCATGCTGGTGCGCTACCGCGAACTTTACGGCACCACGCTGGGCGATCCGACGTCGGTAGTTCGGGCCGAAGTTCGTGCCGATCTTGGAACGCACGAAGCCGGCCGCGGCGTTTCCATCTATCTATGGAACTTGCCGCCAGACCGCCGTCTCCCGCTGCGCGCCTATGTCGCCGGATTGACCTTGAAAAATGGAGTGCCAGTCAACTACATCGAGGCCATTGGCCTCTGCGAGTGGATGGAAGTTGGCTTCAACACCTTCTACACTTTCCGCGGCGGCGAAGCGGGATGGATCTACGCGCAAGTACTGCGCTGCCTGTGTTACCTCATGGGAACGACGTGCATCTCGGTCTACCCGTATCAACTGGGTCATGAAAACGAGGAAGCGATCGAATCGGGCGCGTTCTGGTTTTACCGGAAACTCGGCTTTCGCCCCGGCCGTCCAGAACTGCAAAAGCTGGTCGAGCGCGAAGAACGCAGCATCGCCGCGAATCCAGCCTATCGAACACCAGCCAGAACCTTGCGCCGCTTGGCCGCTGGGCACGTATTCTACGAGTTGCCCGGCAGCGAAGTGGGAGCGTGGGATCGATTTTCAACGCGCAACATCGGATTGCGATTGAATCGGCGGATGGCAAGAGAATTTGGCGGAGATGCCGTCCGCATGCGCGAGCATTCAAGGCGTGCGCTGGAGCGAGAGTTTGGCGTCAGCACATCCTCGTGGACGCCGCTAGAAAAGGCAGCCTTCGAGAATTTTGCGCTCGTCCTGACGGGTGTGCCGGGATTGCGTGCATGGACACGAAAAGAAAAAGTAGACCTCATCCCAATCATCCGCGCCAAAGCCAAACCGGATGAAATGCTCTACCTGCACTCTACGCAGCGGCATGTGCGGCTAAGGAGGGCTCTGCTCACTCTCGGGTCATAGTTAGTTGGCGAAATGGGAATGCTGCGCCAATGATTGGCTGGCGTCCCGCTGTCGCTCTAGCCACATCACATCAAGATGTGACAATTCTCACTTACTGTTGCGGCCCATCTGACCTTCCGTTGAATGAAGGGCTAGCCACTTGCAATACAGGCATCGCTGTGTGTTCTGATTTCGTAACAAATGAGCTCTAGATTCTGCCGTTTGGACCGCCCCGATAACAGCCATTTAGCTGCCAGAACCATCGCCAGGACTCATCTTGAACGGATGAGAATGTGCAGTCTGTTCGTATTTCGTAACAGAACGAGTTAGTTCTTGACACTTTGTAGCACTAAGGCTACGTTGCGCCTTCCGTCGCGGAGCTTAGAAGTGATGCTACAGCCTGGTGCGGTTCGTGCCCGCCTCAAGAAAGGTAAACGCATTCAGACCAATGGATCGAACGACGAGGGTCGGCATCGGAAGCTGGTATGGGTGGAACGAGAGCGTTTTCGTGGTTTTGGTTGCTCCGAATGCGGCTGGGTCTTCAACCCTTCCAGCGCTCCCAACTTTGAGTTGCAGCGCGACAAAGAGTTTACGTTGCATGTTTGCGCCGATCACCCGGGAGCGAGAACACTGAATCATTCAGAGTGCCAGGATTGGGGAAAGCTTTACCGCGCCGCAGTCCTCGAGTCCGACCGGAGTAAATTGCTGCAGCGGATCGAGCGGGCAGAGGGCGCAATTCTAGAGCGATCGGGAAGCTTATCAAAGTCACCAGGCAACAATCGAAAAGAGCAGGAACTTATCACTCGTGCACTGCACATCTTGAGCCTGCTGCGTAAGGCCGCGCAACAGCCGTAGGCTGAAGCCCCACCCTTCTCACGATAAGCGCATTGTTGAAGTCTGCAAATGTCAGATCTGTGCTCTACAGCCCGAGCACCGGCGAACTTGAACCGCCTCGTTTGACCGTGTATAAAGACTTAGGCTGGTGCAGCTCTAAAGCGGAAGTGGTGGAACTGGCAGACACACCATCTTGAGGGGGTGGCGCCGAAAGGCGTGGGGGTTCAAATCCCCCCTTCCGCACCAAAAAAGCTGGCCACCGACTACTATCCACCCAACGAGATGGTTAAGCCCCCGGCGACGATGAGTGCGCCGCCGATCAAAATCGGGAGCGTGGGGGCCTGGCCGAATCTTACGCGGGCTACGATCTGTGCCAGCAGGAAAAAAAGCACGACGTAAACGCCAAGCAGTTTGCCGAACTCCCAGCGTGGGGCGTTGACGACCAGTCCATAAGCGGCGAGCGACACCGCTCCCCCCACAAAGGCGAAAGCGCGGTTCATCCCGGAAGCACGATAGAGCGCGGACTGAAAGCACGAGTCGCCGTAAGCTTCCAGGAACGCGGCGATCGCCAGAAGAAAGAGCGCACCGCTGCGGTGCGCGACGATGTGATTGAGCAGGTCTCTCATAAGCCACAAGTGTCCCGCCATCCTAACAGGAAAGGCGGCTGCGTCGGGCCCTTTCCGTTTCTAGGTACAATAAGAAAATTCGATTGGACGCTGCGACCACGGCGCATTAGCCTCGCTGGTTGGGCCGTGAACGTTCCCGGATGAGATTCCCAGAGCCCAACAGTTCGAGGGACGGAAGGGTATGAAGCTCGCCGGTTTCTTATTGCTGCTTGCAGGCTGGGCGATTGTGGTTTCCGCCCTTGCCTTGCTGCCTTCGGCGGGCGCGCGCACCGCGTTCGCGCTCGCCGGCATGGCGGTGGAGTTGCTCGGCCTTGCGCTCGCGGTCCGTTCTCATCTTGTGCTGGAAGCGGAAGGAGAGTGACCCTTTTCGTGGCTCCTTCTCTTCCTCTCTCGGAAGTCTCAGCGCTGCTCTGCTTTCTCCTCATCCTTCTTGTACCCTTCGCGGGCGTCGGTTTGGCTCTGATCAACTGCGGTCTGGGGCGAGCGCGCAGCGCAGCCCACGCCATGCTGGCGGCGCTCTCGGTTACGGCGGTAGCGGCCATTGTGTATGTGATCGTCGGTTTCGCGTGGCAAGGAGCGGCTGGCCGGCCGGAACACATTCTCATCGTAGGAGGAAAGGCGTGGGGATGGATTGCGGCGGAACCGTTCTTCCTGCGCGGGCTGCGGCTCGACCTTTCGCCGGCGGCGCTGGTGGTATTGCTGCAGCTCTTCAGCGTCGGCCTGGCGGGGCTGATTCCACTCAGCTCCGGCGCGGATCGCTGGCGGCTGGGCGCGACGTGCGCCTCGACTGCACTGCTCGCCGGCTGCACCTATCCGCTGTTCGCAAACTGGGCATGGGGCGGCGGATGGCTGGCGCAACTCGGCGTCAATTGCGGACTCGGCCGGGGCTTCCTCGACGGCGGTGGCTCGGGGGCGATTCAAGCGACGGGCGGACTGACCGCACTATCGATCACTTGGATTCTCCGCCCCCGGCGAGGAAAGTTTTCCGCCGAAGGACTCCCCGCCGCGCTTCCCGGACACAGCGCGGTGCTGGTTCTGGTCGGCTGCCTGTTCGCGTGGATCGGATGGATCGGGTTGAACTCTGGTGGCGCGATTCTGTTCCTGGGCGTGGAGCCGGCGCGCGTTGTATTGATCGCCGTCAATACTACGTTGTGCGCGGCGGCCTCCGGGTTGACGACGATGGTGGTGACGCGCGTCCGGTTTAGCCGGCCCGATGCCTCGCTGAGCGCAAATGGGTGGGTGGCGGGATTGGTGGCGAGCAGTGCAGCGGCCGCGTTCATGAAACCAGCAGTCGCGATTATTGTGGGTGGAGTTGCGGGCATCGTGGTTCCGCTGGTTGCCGATTTGCTTGAATTCCAACTTGCGATTGACGACCCCGGCGGCGCCATTTCCGTGCATGCTGTCGGCGGGCTTTGGGGGTTACTGGCCGTAGCGCTGCTAACCGATGCGGGCGCGCCCGGGAGATCGGGCGGGCAGTGGCTGGCGCAGCTGGTGGGAATGGCAACTCTGCTGGGCTTTATCTTGCCGCTGTCCTATGGATTGAACTGGCTGCTGGATCGTGTCTATCCGCAGCGCGCGCAGCGGGAAGGCGAGCTGCAGGGGATGGATCTGTACGAGTTAGGTGCGGGAGCGTATCCGGAGTTTGACATCCATGGCGATGAGTTCCTTCCGCGCTGAGAATCGGTTGGCGAATTCTTAGCGTGTCTCGACTAGGTGTGGAAGGCTACATAGAGCAGAAGTCCGAAAATCACAATTGGAATCAGCGCCATCAGAGCGTAGAAGAGAACCTTCCTACGCCACGGAGTGCGCCGATCTCTCCAGTTGTGAAATTCCGGCCGCTCGGTGATTCCGACCTGTTCGGGGTGCTCGAGGTCGCGGGCAAAGTCGCGGGCATTGGCATAGCGGTTCTTGGGTACGCGTTCGAGCGCGCGATAGATGATCTCCTGTAATTGCGGCGTGATGGTGGGGTCGATTTCGCGTGGCGGAACCGGGTTGTTCAGCAGGCGATCGTTCATGATCAGGAAAGGATTCGCACCAGAAAACGGCACTTTACCGGTCAACATTTCGTAGAACATCACACCGAGCGCATAGAGATCGCTGCGCGCATCTCCTCGCTGGCCCTTGACCTGTTCGGGAGAAACATAGTCGGGCGTTCCCATTGTCGGCGAGAACTTGGCGAACGTGAGGCGACGGGAGGCGGCGTTGCCGGCAATGCCGAAGTCGATGAGCTTGATGTTGTCGTGTTCATCGACCATGACGTTTTCGGGCTTGAGGTCGCGATGCACGACGCCCTGCGAATGGATGTAGTCGAGCGCATCAAGAATGCGCAGCGTGATGCGGATGGCGCGCTCCGGCGGCAGCTTCGGCTGTTCGTCGAGGATCTTCCGCAGCAGTCGCCCCTCCACCCACTCCATCACCATGTAGACCTGGCTGCGGTCGCCATCGGAAAAGACCTTCATGACGCCTGGGTGGTCCATCAGCTTGCCGATTTCTTCCTCGCGGCGGAAACGCTCAAATAGGGCGGGGTCGCACTCGACTTCGGGATGGGGCACCTTGATGGCAACAGGTCGCCCGTTTTCAAGGTCGGTGGCGCGGAAGATCGAAGCCATGCCGCTGCGGGCAGCGAGGCTATCGATGCGGTAGTGATCGAGTTGATCGCCAGAACGGAGTACGGTCATCGCAAGTCGCCCGGCACCAAGCCTGCTCGGCCAGCGGCAAGACTTCGGTCAAGCCTGTACCAAGTCATCATGCCAGAACTCGCGTAAGAAAAGTGTAAGGAATCGCTGTACCGTAAGAGACACCCGATCACCGCAGTTTATAGGGGCGACCCCGGTACATTCCCATGCGTTCGACGCTGCGGATGCGGATCAACTGCACACTGATGTTGTCGCTGCCGTCCTTCTCGTTGGCGCTGGAGACAAGCTCGCGGGCAGCGGCGTTCAGGTCCCGGTGCCGGCCCACGGTCTGAGCCATTTCCGGCGCACTAACCGCGCCGTGCAGCCCATCGGAGCACTGCAGCAGCACGTCCCCCGCCAGCAGTTGAACCTCATCGATCTCCACGCTGACGAAAAGGTTGCCCCCGAGCGAGCGGCTGAGAACATGGCGGGTGGACGCCTCGGCGGCTTCTGCGGCGGAGAGCAAGCCCATGCGCGCCTGTTCCGCGGCGATCGTATGATCGTGGGTGATGGGCTGCGCGTTGCCGTTGCGAATCAGATAGCAACGGGAGTCGCCAACGTAAGCGATGGTGGCCCGATCGTACCGCACGCCGCAAACCACGATAGTCGAGGCCATCCCGGCGCCAGAAGGGCCGGCGAGCGCTCCCGTTTCGCAGACGCGCGCATTCGCGGCTTGCACCAGCTGGTTCAGCAGTTCCTTGTGCAGAGCTGTCTCTTTTGCGCGCTGAAAGCCGCCCACCACCTCCTGCACGGCGGCACGCGATGCCACTTCTCCCTGGCGCTGTCCGCCGACGCCGTCGGCCAGGGTAAACAGCCAGCCATGCGAACGGGCACGCGCCGGCGAACCGGGGACGACATGCCCAAGATAGTCCTCGTTGCGCGCGCGTACGCGACCCAGATCGGAGAGTTCCGCGAATTCAAGATCCAACATAGAAGAGCTGTGCGGGTAGAGACCGAAGCGGCCCTATCGCCGGCGATGGCCAGTTCCCAATCTCTAATTCTTACTGACAAACGGAAGCCTGGCAACCCTGCGGCTGCCAGGCTTCACCTGCCTAACTTTTCGTGACCTCATGCGACCGTTGTCATCGTCACACGGTCTTTAATCAGGGTGCTACGGCCGGAGGTCTTACTGATTCGGAAGAAGTAAATTCCCCCGTAGATGGCCCAGACGAGTGCGATCCCCAGCGCCAGGAGCGGCTCCATCTTGGTCCCATAGCCCATGAAGGGGCCAATCACATAGAACGCCATGCAGGCCAGGTTGGCGAGCAATCCGAAGACCGGGATCAGCAGATGGCGAACCAGCTTGAACTTCGGATGGTTGTGATAGGCGACGATACAGATGACGCAACTGAGCGCGTAGAGGACAAAAGTGCCGAAGTTAGAAGCCAGCGTGACCGTGAGCAGAGAGTTGGGCAACGCCGCCATCTTGTCATGGGTGGTATATCCGAAGCTGGACCAGAAGCCGTGCGGCAGCAATTGGATCGCGGAGTCGGCGGGCGCACCGGCGTCGCCAAACGCCATACCCACGGCGACGCATCCCACAACGGCGGAGATAATCGCCAGCGTCCAGATGGCGCGGTGCGGCGTCAGGTTCTTGGAGTGCAGCATGCCGAAGTGCTCGGGGGCTTCCTGATCCTTGCCCATGGCGTAGGTGACGCGAGCGCCCGTGTTCATGCACGAAAGCGTGGTACCGATCAATGCGAGGAACACGGTGAAGGCCTCCACCAGCATAAAGGCGCGCCCATGACCGGCAAAGAAATGGTTGCCCACGATGACCATCATGTCGCCAATGGGAGCGGCCGAGCCGGAGGCGCTTTGCAT
>JBEKWX010000150.1:0-8271 GCA_049512675.1 Terriglobales bacterium
ACTATTTAAGCCGAAAATTTTGCTTGACACTGCGCTTTTGAGGCTCATAAGATTCCCGCAGAAAGCTCTGATGGATGGAAACCTCCGTTGGAACTATTCTCCCTTGAAAGAAAAGGCCGCCCAAGTTGCTGGGTGGCCTTTTTGTTTGGAGGCAGAGTGGAAGTTCTCAGTTCCCAGTTCTCAGTTCTCAGTCAGCTCGCAACGGGCCCGGCGTTCACTGAGAACTGAGAACAGAGAACTGAGAACTGCATTGCAACTGTTGAGTGCTTTCATCCGTATCACTCACAGAGCAGAATTTCTTTAGTCTTGGAGGACAGGCGATGTTTTGCGATCAATGTGGTGCGCAGTTGCAATCGGGTGATTCACGCTGCGGACGCTGCGGCAAAACCGTGCTTGGACTCGTCGAGCTTCGTCGTAGCCGGGTTCGCGAGCATGTCCGACTGGTGGGCATTCTCTGGATGGCATACTCGGCGTTGCACGTGGTTGCAGGAGTGGTGGTGATCGTTGTCGCGCAGGTGATCTTCGGCCGCGTGATCCATATTCCCAACGGGCCGCCGCCCGAAGTCACTGTCTGGCTGCGGCCTCTCATCGGCTTTATCGGATGGTTGATCCTGGCGAAAGCCGCGGCCGGCTTCATCGCCGGTTGGGGCTTGCTGCAGCGGCAGGAGTGGGCACGAATCGTTGCCCTGGTGGTGGGTTTCGTGGCGCTGTTGAATGTTCCGATCGGTACTGCACTCGGCATCTACACGCTCTGGGTGCTGCTGCCCTCGCAATCCGATGACGAGTACAAAGCGCTGGCGCAGGCCGCGTAGGACGGCGCAGGCTGGGCACGGCCGGTCGTGCTGTGCTCGCCCAAACTGCCGTGCTCACAGCCACGAAACAAAGGGCCCACGAAGATCGAGCGCCCACGAAATCAAGCACGAAATAGAACGCTTCGACTTCCATTCGAGCGGCGCGTTGCGTTCGGCTGCCGCCTGATTGCAGGAATCACAGACGCGCCTTAGAATCGAAAGGAAGCCGACGTAGCTCAGTTGGTAGAGCAGCCGATTCGTAATCGGCAGGTCATCGGTTCAAGTCCGATCGTCGGCTCCAGCCTAACCCCTTTAGGTTGGCTAATTTAAGAATCCCGGCGTTGCGCCAGAACCGCCCGGGTAGTCACATCCTATAATCAGCATGTTCGGCTCCTTTCTCCCGAGCCTTGGCTGGTTCGCACCACCACAGTTTACTCGGGCGTGAGAGCCGACATTCTCATGGAATCAAATACACTCGCTGAGAATTGGCCGGTCCGGTAATGAGTGAAATGACGACGTTACGACAGCTATCGAAGGAATCCGTCTTGCGCTAAGGAATTCTGCGAAAGAGGGCCCGAAATTCTACTCCGCCTCAGGAGTCGAAACGCCCGTCTGCGGATCAATCGCGTCCAGGTAGGCCTGCATGCGATTCTTCACTTCGGCGGGCATGCCAGTGAACTCGATTCCATTGCCCACGCCGGGATCCGAGGTCCGCACCGCCGCCGTGATACCGATACGCTCCGAGTCCAGCCAGAAATCTATGCGAAGATTCGTTCCGAGCGGAAATGGCATCATACTCTCGACATAGCATCCGTTGCCGCTCACGTCGGTGGCATTCATACGAATCGGCGCTTTGGCGTGCTCGGCGCGAAGCTCCAGCGGAACCGAGACCTTATGCCGGCGCCAGCGCCGGGCGTTGCAGGGAGCAATCGTCACCGTCGCCCCGTCGAGCGTCAGATAGTTTTTCCACGGGCACTCCTGATCGGCTAGCAACTTAATTCCTACTTGATGTTTCTTGACCGGACCGGTGTTCAGCACTGAGATCACCGTGCAGCGGGTTTTTTCTCCATCGAACTGCACTCCGATCACGTCACCCACCTTCAGTTCGCTCTCGACTCCCGAAATCGATGCGCCCTCCGAACTGATGTCCAGAGCGTGAGCGGATTGGGAAAACGGGCGTCCTTGGGCGGTCATTCCCCAGACCCGCACCGGCAGGTCGACACTCAGGCGAGGTTCGGTTTGCTGATCATCCATGCCTTATCCTAGGCCGGCCCCGAGCGACGAGGCCACGACGCCACTTGCGTGAGTCTAATTGGTAATTTCGACGCCGGGAATGTTACGAGGGTAATGAGCCGCCAAGGTGTCCCTCGACATTCCCATCCTGAACGAAGCCAAAGCTGGGTACGCGAAGTTGCAATGGAATCCTGCAAACTCTGGCCATAATTCAAACTTATTGCAAAACTAGCGATGGCGTGACCCCTTTTGCCGGTGATTCTCGCGATATGGAGTGAGCAGGAAAATATGACACTCGGGAGGAGAAAAGCCATGAAACCGGTCAACACAGCAGGTTTGACAATTGTTTTTAGAAACCCGGAGCCGCGGCGTGAGTCGCAATATCCGGATGGATGGATGTTGAACACTTCCGGCCGCCAGTTCAGGATTTTCGTTGGTCGCGATGACGCGTGACGTCCCTGCATTGTGCGGAAAGAAGCAGCCTAGCCAGGGCGCGAAGCCAGATCGACGAAGGGCAAGGTTATGAGCAACCAAATTACAGTTGGGCACCCAGGGGTAATAATGCCAGGCAAGGAACTCAGAGCTGATTCACGGAATCGCGGCCAACAAATCGGCGGTCGGAGCGTTGTCCCCGAAAGTCTGGCTGATATGCATGTGCACGTCGACATTGCCGGGACCGAAAACGAAGCTTCCCCCGAGCTGAAACGGATTCTTGCCCAGTTTGTGCTGCCGGTGTCCGGCTGTTCGGGCTCGTTTCCGTGCCAATGAATTATCTCCGCGGAAAATATGAAAGAGTGAGCCGTTCAGAAGACCCGCGGCACGATAGGCCTGCCGCTCGGCATCAACCAGAAGTGGAAACGTGATGCCAGTCTCCTCGCGAAAGACTTGGGCGTAGTGTGCGTCGCCCAAGCCGATGGCGGCCAGCCGAGCGCCTTTATCGCGGAATGCCTGTTCGTGGTCGCACAACTGCGCGATGTGCTCGCGGCAGAAGATTCATCCGTAGTGGCGAAGGAAGACGATCACTGCGGGCTGGTCGGTCCAGAGCGAGCCGAGTCTGACAGCATGTCCTCCAGAGTCGGGCAAGACTATTCCCGCGAGCTTCTCGCTCATTGACTGCGGCACGACTTCATTCTCAAGTGACTCTTCAGGGCTGTCAAGCAAGGCAGGCGCGAACTGTACAGTTCTGATCAATAACCGATTGGGTGTATATTTCCAACTGCCTGGGAACCCAAAATGGAAATTTCATTTTGACGCCGACACCACGCCTCGGAGCTAGTTCGCTAAAACTGGTTCGCCAAACTTCGGGTGTGGTTGGGAATCGAGTGGTTACTTTGCGACGTGAGGGAATCTCATGAAGAGATATTTGCTCTACCTGTTCTTGATGGTCCCGCTTCTGGGTGCGGGATTTGGACAGCAGCAGGCAACAGCACCCGCAGGGGCGCACGCTGTTGCGGCACAGACGCCTTCCGCCGAATCAATTTGGGCTGATCTGATGGAAGGCAACCAAAGATTTGTAATGGGCAAAACGGAAACGATCGACGTGGTGGCCTTGCGTCAAAGCCTGGTAAAGGGCCAGCAACCCAAGGTGGTGGTACTGGCTTGCTCCGACAGCCGAGTTTCGCCGGAAATTCTGTTCGACAAGAACTTGGGCGAACTTTTTGTGGTCCGGTCGGCAGGCAACGTCGCCGATGCCATTGGCGTAGGCAGCATCGAGTACTCCGTTGAGCACCTGGGATCCAGCGTGCTTGTGGTGTTGGGACACGAAAAGTGCGGCGCAGTCACGGCGGCCTGTTCCGGCGACAAAATGCCGACGGCGAATCTCCAGGCCATTGTGGACAAGATTTCGCCGGCCGTCACGCGAGCAAGAACGCATGCCAAAGGCGATGAACTGGTGGAGGCAGCGATTCTGGACAATGTTCGACAGAGCGCGAAGGATGTGGTGGCCAGCAGTGAAGTGCTGCAGCATTTCCTGCATGACGGAAAACTGACAGTGTTCGAAGCGGTTTACCGGCTGGACTCGGGTAAGGTGGAGCAATTAGGGAAAATCTCAGGGCACGACTAGCAGAGTACGCGGTATGCCTGAAGGCATACCCTGATACGACGCCCGAGTTTTTCTGCGTCCTGTGAGGCCGCGCGCCTTCGAAGAACTGTCTTATGAAGCACGCTGTACTTCACTCTTCCACCGGTTGCGCGTTCAGTTCCTGAGCGGGTTCGCCTGCGGCCATGCCCTGGGCGATGATTAGGCGGCGGGCTTCGATGCGGAGTTCGGGCAGGGCGCGTCCGAACCAGATCGCGCCGAGGACGCAGGCCACGCCTCCGACGGCGACCGTGATGGGCGCGCCGATGTGGTGCGCCAACGCCCCGCCAAAGAAAGCTCCGAAGGGCGCCATCCCCATGAACATCATTGAATAGACGGACATGACGCGACCGCGCAACTGGTCGGGGACCATGGTCTGGATCAGCGTGTTCGAGCAGGCCATCTGTAACATCATGGAGTAGCCGGCGGGCAACAGGAGCGCGACCGACAACCAGAATGAACGCGAGAACGAAAAAAGAAACAGGCTGACGCCAAAGCTTCCACAGGAGTATGCCACCCACCGCCCGAGCCCTTTCACTCCGGTTTTGGCCGCCAGCGTCAGGGCGCCGAACAGTGCGCCTACGCCGGTGGCGCCCATCAGGATGCCCAAGCCGCGCGCGCCGCCGTGCAGAATTTTGTCGGCGAAGATCGGCATCAGCACGGTGTAGGGCATACCGACCAGGCTTATCAGGCCGAGCATCAACAGCAGCGCACGAATGATGCGGGTGTGGTTGACCCAGCGGAAGCCCTCAATGATGTCTTCAATCGGCGTACGTTTGCTGGCGCGCGGGACGCAGTGCACGTGCATCAGCGACAGGCTGACGATCACGGCGACGTAGCTAATGGAATTGGCAGCAAAGCACCAGCCTTCGCCAATCTTCGCCACCAGAATTCCGGCTATGGCCGGGCCGATTACGCGCGCGCCATTGAACATAGAGGAATTCAGGGCTATGGCGTTCATCAGGTCCTCTTTGCCGACCATGTCGACGAGAAAGGACTGCCGGCCGGGAATATCGAAGGCGTTGACCACTCCGAGGAGGGCCACCAACACGAAGATGTGCCAGACATGGACGCGTCCGCTCAAACAGAGCCAAGCCAGAATCCCCGCAAGGATCATGGAGGCGGTCTGAGTGGCGATCACCAGGCGCTGGCGATTGACTCGGTCGGCCGTGATGCCTCCTAAAGGCGCGACGAGGAAGACGGGAATCTGGCTGGCAAAACCGACGCTTCCAAGCAATAGGGCAGATTTCGTCATACTGTAGACGAGCCACGCCTGGGCCACGGTCTGCATCCAGGTGCCGATGAGAGAGATCAGTTGTCCGCCGAAGAAGAGCTGAAAGTTGCGGTGGCGCAGGGCGCGCAGGGTGGTGGCCCATTTCGGCAGGCGCGCCGCTTTCCCAGTCGCTTCTTCAGCCGTGGCGGAATTTGGCGACGGAGTCACGCTTTTAGAACTTTTTCACATCTTGGCGATGACGGCAACCGGCAGAAAGATAAGACATTGAATCATTGGGTCATTAAGTCATTGATTCAATGACTTGATTCAGCAGATTTCCACAGGGCGGCCACCGACTTGGAACTTCCCCGCAGGTTCGATCCGAGATAGAGTTAGGCTTTACCGCTTCGAGAGCATCGGATACAGGAAGGATAAACGATGAGCACGGATCCTAGTCGTCTGGAACATTGTGTAGAACGGCGAGGCGCGCAGCGTTTCGAAGTGCACCTGCCGCTGGCGGTTCACTTCGAGGGACGGACTGTGCCCGGATTCACTCAGAACTTAAGCGGTCGTGGAATTTTCTTTTACGCCGAGACGGCGCTCCCGGAAGGGGCGGTGGTGGAATTGACTTTTACCATGCCCTCAGAAATCACTTTGGGGGAAAGCATGCCGGTGCGGTGTCGTGGACGGGTGTTGCGCGCCTCGGCTACTTCGGCCGGTCATTCCCAGGCCGGTCAGCGAACGGGGATCGCCGTGCAACTCGATTCCTATGAATACTTGCCCTCCGACGAGCCCATCTCGCAATTCGTGCGAGTTGCGGTGGCCGTTGCCGCCGGAGGGGCTCCCGGCCTGGTACCGCGCTGAGGCCTTTTCGCGGGCTTGGCAGCTGGGTCTCAATCGATGTTTCTTGATCAGCGATTCTTCGACCTATTTTTCTTCGATCTGTCTTCCTTCAATCTATGAAAGCGACGAATTGGGAATTCACGAACCGAGCCCTGGTCTTCGGACTGATCATTGGGTTCTCTTTTCCGCTCTACTTCCTGGACCCTCAAAATTCGACCGCCGCCTTGGCCAACTGGATTGGGCCCAAGTTGCGAATGGATGCGGATCTGGTCGCTCGTCTCCTTTTTGTTTTGGCCGCACTTTTGTTGTTTGTGGCTGCTCTCATCCGCACCTGGAGCTCGGCATATCTTCACGCGAGGGTTGTATATGCGGCCGAAGTGAAGACGGACTCGCTGGTTGCCGATGGGCCTTACAGGCGGGTCCGCAATCCGCTCTACTTCGGCAATGTGTTGATGGTCATCGCCATGGGTTCCATGATGAGCCGGACCGGGTTTTTCGTAGCCGTGCTGGCCATGCTGGTGTTCTGCTACCGTCTGATCCTGCGAGAAGAAGACGAACTGCAAGCGCATCAGGGCGAGCAGTATGAAAGCTACCGAAAAGCCGTGCCGCGGCTGTGGCCCGCTCTCGGGCCGCGCATCCCTTCCGCCGGACACCCCGCCCGATGGACTGAAGGATTCAAGGCGGAATCCTGGTATTGGGGATTCGCGGTGGCGCTTGCTGTCTTTGCCATAACTCTAAGACTGGCGTCATTTTTCGCGATAATGGGGGCAAGCCTGGTCTGGTTCTGGGTATCCTCGGCGGTTCTTCAGAAAAAGAGAAATTCGCAAGCCTGACCGCACTAGTGGACGTGTCGGGAGCTTGGAACTAACCCGCTACCCAAAAACTTCGGTGGTGGGCTGCTTTGAATTTCTGTCGGAATTATCCACATTGAGAGACCCATGTACTTCTGATCTTTCGGTATTGGTATTCGAGGTGTAATGTCAAGAAACGGCGCTGGGCGGGCTTTCTGTAGGATTTGGTTTGCCAGACGTGGTAGCGCCCTATTCCCCAGGTCTCGCCCAACGCGCCTTCGTTGCCTGCTTTTCAATCGCTCGCCTTTGCCTTACAATTGCGTAACCCGGTAGTCTAGAGGGTTGTTTCCCACTGATTGAGGAACCCGCTGACGACCTGCCGCTTCGTCTGAGGTAAGCCTTCGATTACGAAGGTCATTTGGCCCCGACGCTGGAAGCCCGTAGCATGACAATGAACACAGAGAAACGAGCTATGCCCGGAATCGCTGTCGCCCTCCTTACCGAGGACCGCGAACAATCCATCGTACTGAATAGCCGCGTGGAGAGCACCAATCTGGCCCGTACAGTATTGAGCCATGTCGGGCTCCCGGCGGGACCGAGCGACTCCGTTTTGCGTCAGTTGCAGGATCAGCGCACCGAAGTTGTCATGGTGAACATTGATCCCCAGAATCCGCAACGAGCCATCCGCACCATCGAACTGATCCACGCCAGCATTCCCGAAGTCACGATTTTTGCTGTGGGCGAAATGAACCAGCCCACGAACATTGTTTCCGCCATGCGAGCCGGGGCGCGCGAGTTTCTGGATTGTGGCGCCAGTCGCGAAGCCTTGATCGAAGCTTTCACTCGCTTCACGGCCACGTTGAGCCGGGCGCAACGCAGTTCGAGCAAGGCCCGGGTCTTCACTCTTCTAAACGCCAAGGGCGGAGCCGGCGCCACCACCGTGGCGGTGAATACGGCGGTCGCGCTGCAGGAGGCTCACGGGCGCACGGTGCTGGTGGATTTCGCCCCCATCGGCCACGCTGCCCTGCAACTAAATCTGCGGCCTCAATTCACGCTGATCGATGCCTTGCAGAACCTGCATCGCATGGATGGCTCGCTGCTTGAAGGCCTGATGACGCCCTATCGCAATGGCCTGCATCTGCTGGCCGGGGCGCAGCAACCGCATAATAGCGTCCCGAGCGCGTCAGAACTGGCTCGCTTCTTCGACCTGCTGGTAAACCAGTATCACTTCGTGGTGCTCGATTGCTCAGGCCGGATGGATGGCACGATGCAGATGATCTGCGATCTCTCGAACGCGGTGCTGCTGGTGGCGCAGACCGATGT
>JBEKWX010000151.1:0-8262 GCA_049512675.1 Terriglobales bacterium
ACCTGCTCCATGTCGATGAGGCGCTGCTCTTCTTCCTGGATCAGGTACTCGAAGGCCTCGTTGACCTTCATCTTCCGCTTCTTGGTGCGCTGGCCGAAGATGTTGGGCAACATGTCCTTGAGATTGACGTCCATTTCTTCGACGCCCTGGTTGGAGATGATTTCGAAGGAGGGGAAATTGCGCTCGCGGGTTTCGATTTCCACGGTGCGGTCGTCGAGCTTACCTTCGCGCAATTGCTGGCGCAGTTTCTCGCGGGTGCGGCTGGAGGATTCGGCCAGGCTGGTGCTGGCGTCGATGACCACGCCTCCCGAACTGGAATCGGCCGGACGCGGCGAGGTCGGGGGCAGAAGAATATCGAGCAGGCGCTCTTCGGCGTTGAGTTCGGCTTTGTCGGCTACGTCTTCGAGTTTCTCTTCGCGGATCATTTCGATGGCGATCTCTACCAAGTCGCGGATCATGGATTCCACATCGCGGCCGACGTAGCCGACTTCGGTGAACTTGGACGCTTCGACCTTTAAGAACGGCGAGTTGGCTAGTTTGGCCAGGCGGCGGGCGATTTCGGTTTTGCCTACGCCTGTGGGGCCGATCATGATGATGTTCTTGGGGATGACTTCTTCGGCCATCTCGGGCGCGAGCTTCTGGCGGCGCATGCGGTTGCGCAGGGCGATGGCGACGGCGCGCTTCGCGTCTTTTTGACCGACAACGTACTTGTCGAGTTCGGTTACGATTTCGCGCGGCGTCAGTTCGTCGAGCGTGACTTGTTCTTCTTCGGCGGTTCCGGGTAAGTAAATTGCCATAGATTCTCGTGTAGGGACGGCCGCCCTCGGCCGTCCAGGCCGGGTCGGAGACCCGGCGGCCTTGCACTGTCGCGGTCGAGCTGCGCTCGACAGGACGGCCGAGGGCGGCCGTCCCTACACGTGCCTCACAATTCCTCGATCGTTACCTTGTCATTGGTATAGATGCACATGCGGCCGGCAACCTTCATTGCTTCTTCGGCTATTTCTCTCGGCGAGAGCTGGGTGTGATCGGCCAGGGCCTGCGCTGCTGCCTGGGCAAACGGACCGCCGGAGCCGATTGCGGCAATGCCGGTGTCGGGCTCGATCACGTCTCCCTGGCCGCTCAGCAGGAAGGTGGTTTCCTTATCGGTGACCAGCAGCAGGGCTTCCAGATGGCGCAGAAATTTGTCGGTGCGCCAGTCCTTTGCCAGTTCTACGGCGGCGCGGCCCAGGTTGCCGTGGTACTGCTCGAGCTTGGCCTCGAAGCGGCTGAACAGAGTGAAGGCGTCGGCGGTCGAGCCGGCAAATCCGGCTAGAATCTTGTCCTGATAGAGGCGGCGAATCTTCTTGGCCCCGTGCTTGATGATCGATTCTCCGAGCGTGACCTGTCCGTCGCCAGCCATAACAACCTTGTTGTCGCGGCGGACGCAGAGGACGGTGGTGGAGCGGATTCTGCGGGTTGCGGGGGCTTGGGCGGCGCTTTCGGTTGCCGTGGCTACTGGTGTGTTCTTCTTCATGAGCGCAATTTTTCATTATACAACCCGTCCCGTGTGGGGCGGGCATTCCTGCCCGCCCTGGTAATGGGCCATTCAGATTTCCACAGGCTGAGTTTCATTAACGCTGCACCACCCCCGCCCTCAACTCCCTTCAACCCAGAGCCACTCATATTCTCCCGGCGTCGTCGCGAGTCCCCTGCGAACCGGATTCTGGCGAATGTATTCGAGCTTTTCGTCAAAGCTCTCATTTGAACGCAGAACATGATCAAATGACTCGTCTTGCCATAAAGCCCCATGGGCCCCTGCGAGCATGTTGACGCTGCGAGCCGCCGGGCCCTTTATGAGTTTGAGAATGTCCTTCAGAGGGAACGGCCATCCCTCTGCATTCCGGATCGGAGTCAACAACAAATGCACATGGTCTGGCATGATCACGACGCCATGAAGGTGCATCGTACGATTGTTTCCTCTAAGACAGTGGTCGAGCACAAGTGATCGGGGCGAGAGAGGTTCCTGAGTACGCTTGCAAAACGTGACGAATATGGCGCGGTCAAATTTTTGATAGTGGGGCAGCTCGCGCCGGTAGTCGTAGGGGTTCGACTTAAACCGAATCATGGATTGTCATCATGGCCGATTTCGCCGAAGGTTGCCGTGACGGTAGCACATCGGTTTTGTGAGGTATTGGGCGGGCAGGAATGCCCGCCCCACACGGTCTTCTTGTAAAATCCAATCAACGCATTTCGGAGCCATTCTCTTTTGTCGTTTCTGGACGAGTTAAATCCGCAACAACGCGAGGCGGTCGAGACTACCGAGGGGCCGGTGCTTATTCTGGCCGGGGCGGGAAGCGGGAAGACGCGCGTCATCACGTTTCGCATTGCTTATCTGATCGAGCGGATGGGCGTGATGCCGGAATCGATTCTTGCCATGACTTTCACTAACAAGGCTGCGTCTGAGATGGCGGAGCGGGTGGAAAAGCTGGTGGGCGGGCTCAGCGTTGCCAAGCCGGTGATTTCTACTTTTCATTCTTTTTGTGTGCGCGTTCTACGGCGGGATATTGAGGCTTTGCGGATTCCTTCTACCGTACCGGGACAGCCTTCGATCGGGCTTACTAAAAACTTCGTTATCTACGACGAGAGCGATCAGCAGCAGGTCGTCAAAGGCGTCATGCGGCGGTTGGGGCTGGACGACAAGCAACTGACTCCGCGCAACGTGCTTTCGCGGATTTCGTGGGCCAAGAATCACATGCTTGATCCGCAGGAAATCTATTTGCAATCGGGGGATCCCAAGACGGAAAAGATTGCCCATATTTTCGAGGAGTATCGGAAGGAGCTGCTTAAGGCGAATGCCATGGACTTTGACGATCTTCTGCTCGAAGCCATGCGGCTGCTCAAGTCGGTGGCGGCGGTGCGTGAATACTACAACCGGCGATTTCAATATTTATTGATCGATGAGTATCAGGACACCAATCGTCCGCAGTATGAATTGATGCGGTTGCTGGCGGGGGGCGGGCATAACGTCTGCGCGGTGGGCGATGAAGATCAGTCGATCTATTCGTGGCGCGGAGCCGATATTCGCAACATTCTGGAGTTTGAGCGCGACTTTCCGGAGGCTAAGATCGTGCGGCTGGAGGAAAACTACCGCTCGACGCAGAATATTCTTGGGGCGGCTTCGGCGGTGGTTGCGAATAACGTCCGACGCAAGGGGAAGAACCTTTGGACGGCACGGCAGGGCGGGGCGAAGATCGGCTACTACGAGGCTCCGGACGGCGAGAACGAGGCGCTGTTTGCGGCCGATACGATCAACCGCTACGTGCGAGCGGCGGGCGAGAGTGGGGAGATGGCTCGGGCGGCCGTTTTATATCGGACGAACTCGCAGTCGCGATTGTTCGAAGAGGCGATGCGGCGCTATCAGTTGAAATATCACGTGGTGGGCGGGTTCTCGTTCTACGAGCGGGCAGAGATCAAGGATCTGATCTCGTATTTGAAGGTCATCCAGAACCCGGATGATTCGGTTTCGCTTTTGCGCGTGATCAATACTCCGGTGCGCGGGATTGGGAAGACTACCATCGAGATGTTGGAGCGGCTTGCGCTTGAAACCGGGCTGTCGATGTGGGGCGCGACGGGCGAAGCGATCTCGCGGCAGTTGCTGCCGGCTCGGGCTTTGGCGGCGTTGGGGAGCTTTCGGGCGCTGATTGAAGACGGGCGCGCCATGCTGGCGGGGAGGTTTGCGGAGCGGGTGGGGGACACGGCTTTGGCGAAGGCGGGCGGCGATGCGGGGGGCGACGCTGCCGAGCTGCGCTCGGCTTGGACGGGCGAGGCGCCCGTCCCCACACAAGCTCTTCCCACACAAACTGATTCCGATACGGATTTTGATCCTGGGAACTTTAGCTTTGATTTTGCTGCTGACGACTCTACACACAGCGATGGGACGGGCGAGTGCGCCCGTCGCTCCACTGACGACGTGACTGACGAGGTCGATGCGGTTGAGGGCTTCCGTGCTGCTGGCGCTGCGGCGAATACTGCCGAAATTCTTAAGTTTCTGATCGACCACACTGGATACATTAAACAACTGGAAGAGGAAGACACTCCGGAGGCTTTCTCGCGGATCGAGAATCTGCGCGAACTGGTGAACGCGGCTATGGACTCGCGCGATCGCGGGGAGACGCTCGATCAATTTCTCGATCACGCTGCGCTGGTTAGCGATGCCGACCAGTACGACGAGCACGCGCAGATTACGCTGATGACGCTGCATGCGGCCAAGGGGTTGGAGTTTCCGCTGGTGGTGCTGGCAGGAATGGAAGAGGGCCTGTTTCCGCATTCGCGCACCATGCTCGAGCCGGATTCGATCGAAGAAGAGCGGCGGCTTTGCTACGTCGGCATGACTCGCGCCATGGACACGCTGATTTTGTCGCGCGCCGTTTATCGGCGTCGCTATGGTACGGACATGCCGGAGGCTAGCGTGTCTTCGCGGTTCCTGGAAGAAGTTCCGCCGCGGTTGGTGGACGAGCTGGGCGGATCGCGGCGGCGTGGCTCTTCGTCATCGGTGTCTTCGTCTGCCGGCCTTTCGCGGACAAGAGTGTCCGCGCCACACGAGCCGCACTACTCTTACGAAGACGAAGACCAGAGCGCTGCCTGGAACCCGGCGCGGGTCAAGCCGAAGACTCCTACTCCGCTGCGGAATTACAACTCCATCGACAATATTGCCGAGTTCTTTGCTTCGCGGGGGAAGAAGTTCAAGGTTCCGAAAATGGCATCGGAGGCGCCCACGGGCCGGCGGGGATTCCGTCCTGGACAGAAGGTCAAACACCCGAAATATGGGGAAGGGACGGTGTATCAGCGCGAAGGAGATGGGGAAGACGCCAAGATTACGGTACAATTCCCTCGCTTCGGTTTGAAGAAATTGGTGGAGCGGTACGCGCAGTTGGAGAAGGCGTAGAGCGCTGCTAGCTGCTAGCTTCTGGCCGCTAGCTAGAAGCGAGCCCCTAAAGGGGCTTCCGATTTCGAGGAATTGCGGCATCGCTAAAGCGATGCCCTGATACGAGGCGTAAACGCTGATGCGAGGCGTAAACGCTGATACGAGACTAAACACTGATACGCGACGTAGATGTAGATACTGATACGAAAACTTAAACAGCAGAGGAAACGAACCGCAATCATGGCAAACACGAAGAATCTAAACAAGGAAGAACGTAAGAAAACCAAACGAGCCTCCCGCAAGAAGATCAAAGCGGAAAAGCCGAAGAAGCCACGCGATTACGCGCGCGGATCGAAAAAGCGCAAGGTGAAAAAGCTGGCACGCGGTCAGGCGAAACGGTAAGCGGTTCGCCTGAGCCGAGCAGTTGCGGGCATGGGCTAGCGCCCCCGCCCGACTCCGCCGTGAGGAGAGAACTCACTCTTGTCGCAATCATCGACTGATCCAGCGGTCAGCGAACCAGCAGCCGGCGTTGTCCGTACTTCCAACCGCCAGGCGTTCTGTTGCAAGTCCATCGACAAACTGATCTCGGAGTCGGAGAACCCGGAACACCGACTCAGTAAAACGCTGGGGCCGTGGTCGCTGACGGCGCTCGGCATCGGCGCCATCATCGGTTCGGGAATTTTCGTGCTTACGGGAACGGCAGCGGCAGGAGAATATTTCCAGGCGCCTTCCATCCTGCACGCGCAGGCGCTGGACCTGATTGTGAATTTTCTGCGCACCGGCAGCACGGCGGGAGCGCTTATGCATGGCCGTCCGCCGGCCGGGCCTTCCATTGCAATTTCGTTTTTTCTGGTCGCGATCGCGTGCAGTTTTGCCGGATTGTGCTATGCCGAGCTGGCGTCGATGATTCCGATTGCCGGCAGCGCCTACACCTACTCGTACGCTACGCTCGGCGAAATTTTTGCCTGGATCATCGGCTGGGACCTGATTCTCGAATATGTGGTCAGCAACGTCGCGGTGGCGGTGGGCTTTGCCGGCTACACGAAAGCGCAACTGGCGGTGTTCGGCATCAACTTGCCAGACAAGTTGGCGAGTCCGGTCTGGGCCGGCGGGCAGTGGACCGGCGCCTATTTCAATCTTCCTGGCTTCCTGATCGTATTCATTCTCACGCTGCTGCTGGTGCGCGGTGTGAAGGAATCGGCCGAGACGAACAACATCATGGTCGCGATTAAGATTGGCGCCATCCTGACTTTTCTGGTGGTTGGCGGAATGCTGGTGAAGCCCGCGAACTGGACGCCCTTCGCGCCATCTGGCTTTGCCGGAATCGTCACCGGCGGGGCCATTGTTTTCTTTACCTACATCGGATTCGATTCGGTCTCGACCGCGGCGGAGGAATCTCGCAATCCGCAAAAAGACTTGCCCTTCGGCATTATCATGTCGCTGATTGTTTGCACTCTGCTGTACGTTGGCGTCGCCGTCGTGCTGCTTGGCATGATGAAATACACGACTTTCGTTTCCGGAGAAGCCGCCGAAGCCCCCGTCGCCTACGCGATGAAGTATCTGGGAGTACACAGGTTCTTCCAGTCGGTGATCGTAATTGGAGCACTGATGGGGATGATCTCTTCGTTGCTGGTGTTTCAGTATGGGCAGGCGCGCATCTGGTACGCCATGTCACGCGACGGCTTGTTGCCGAAATTGTTTTCGGCCGTGCACCCGAAATATAAGACGCCTTACTGGTCGACTTGGATCGCGTGTTTTGCGGTGGGCATTCCGGCTGGGCTTGTGGATATTGGGGATGCAGCCGACCTCGCCAACATTGGGACGCTGTTTGCTTTTGTGCTGGTTTCGCTGGGGGTCATTTTGCTGCGACGCAATCAGCCCGATCGCAAGCGGACGTTCCGCGTGCCTTTTGTGCCTTGGTTCCCGCTGATCTCGGTTGTTCTGTGCGGCGGACTGATGTTGGGGCTTACGCTGCTTACCTGGCTGCGCTTTGTGATCTGGCTGGCGCTGGGGTTGGTGATTTACATTTTCTATAGTCGGCATCACAGCGAGTTTTGCAGAGAGAAGAAGATCGGGTGATCCGATTCTGTGTGGTGACGGGGCTCGGCCCCGTCCCGGCGGGGCAAAGCCCCGCCACCACACGACCCTATCCTTTAGAATCTCCTCATGCCTTCGGAGCCGTCCCGCTTCGTCCTTTCTCTCCCTAAGGCTGAGCTCCATCTGCATCTTGAAGGGTCGATCGAGCCGTCCACGCTTGTGGAACTGCGGCGGCGTCATGGAATGGATGGGGCCTCGCTTGCCGAGGTCGAGCAACTTTACGACTACAAGGACTTCGCGGGCTTCCTTGCGGCTTTCAAGGAGGTTACGGGACACTTGCGCACTCCGGAAGACTACGAGGTGATCACCTACCGACTGATGGAGCGGCTGAAAGCGCAGAATGTTCTGCATGCGGAGGTGATTGTTTCGGTGGGCGTCTGCCTCTGGCGCGAGCAGGATTTTCCTGCGATTTTCGAGGGATTGGAACGTGGCCGCGAGCGGGGGGAGAGAGATTTCGGCATTTCGCTCTTGTGGATATTCGACGCCATCCGGCAGTTCGGCGCCGCGAAAGCGCAGGACGTGCTTGATCTCGCCATCCAGTTTCGCGATCGCAACGTGGTTGCCTTTGGCATTGGCGGCGACGAGCGTGCGGGTCCAGCGGAGTGGTTCGCGGGAGTTTACGGGCGCGCGGCGGAGCACGGTCTTCATCTCACGGCTCACGCCGGTGAAAGCGTCGGGCCGGAGTCCATCTGGGGCGCGTTGAACCTCAAGGCGGAACGCATCGGCCACGGCCTTACCGCTGGGCAGGATCCGGAATTGATCGAAGAGTTGGCCGAGAGCCAGGTTCCGATTGAAATCTGCGTGACCAGCAATCTGCGGACGGGATGCTGCGCCGCACTTGCGCAGCATCCGGTGCGGCGCTACTTCGACCAGGGCCTGATGTTGACCCTTAACAGCGACGATCCGGCCATATTTGCTACCTCGCTGGTCGCGGAGTACGGCCTGGTGCAGGAGACGTTCGGCTTTACCGACGAACATCTGCGCGAGCTGGCGCGCAATTCGTTTGAGGCATCTTTTCTGCCGGCAGAAAAGAAGATTGCGTTTCTGAATCTGTTTGACTCCGCGACCTTGCGGTTGTAAGTTCGGCCTCGCATCACACAGCCTTGTGGCAGTCGTCACACTTTAAATATTTTGGTGCTCGCCTATAATGGCTCCCTATGAAACTTGAAGAGAAAATTGCGGAACTTAAAAAACGCGACCAGATGGCCCAGGAAGGCGGCGGGGCACAGCGGCGCGAGCGGCAGCACAAAGAGGGCAAGATG
>JBEKWX010000152.1:0-8247 GCA_049512675.1 Terriglobales bacterium
TGGCGAGTATGTCGGAGTTCTCGGCAAGGTCGAACACAATTTCGCAAATACTCTGAGCGAAAGCGTGATCGCCCGCTACTGCCGCGGCGAGATTGACGGCGTCTACATTCTGTTCAACGAATTCAAATCGGTTATCGCGCAACGCCTCGTCGCCGAGCGCCTGCTGCCGATCAAGGAGATCGGCGAAGTCGACGTGCAAATGGCGGAGGAGCCTTCCGAAGAGGAACGCAAGAAGCGAATCGAAGCGGCGAAGACGGCACACGTCGGTCTGCGTCCAATCGATACCACCGCAGTCGATGAGGCCGCCGCCAGGTTCGCGGCAGCGCCGGTGGATTACATTTACGAGCAGCCGCCCGAGCAGCTTTTCCAGGGTATTCTGCCGAAGTACATCGGCATCCAGATTTTTCATGCGCTGCTCGAGTCGGTAGCCGCCGAGCACGCTGCCCGCATGACGGCAATGGATGCGGCAACCAGCAACGCCAGCGATATGATCGATTCGCTCACGCTGATAATGAATCGAGCGCGCCAGGCAAAGATCACAAAAGAAATTATAGAAATCGTAAGCGGAGCGGCAGCGCAGTGAGAACGCTGCTAGCTGCTAGCTACTAGCGGCTGGCAAACCTGTGAAGTCAGAAAAGATTTTGATTGCCATAAGCCAGAAGCTAATGGCTAGTAGCTGAGGTGATATGTCAGAAAATATCGGACACGTAATCCAAATCGCAGGCCCCGCCGTCGACGTGCAGTTCACCGAAGCGGCCATGCCTCCCATCTATGAGGCCCTTCGCGTCGTCAGCGAGGGCTTCACTGTGCCTTCCCCGATCAACGTTATTCTCGAAGTGCAGCAGCATCTCGGCGAAGGCCGCGTGCGCTGCGTCGCCATGGAAGCGACCGACGGCATGGTGCGCGGCATGAAGGCAATCGATCAGGGGGGACCCATCTCCGTTCCCGTCGGCCGCGGCACTCTCGGACGCGTGATGAACGTCATCGGCGAACCCGTGGACAAACTCGGCCCCATCGCCTTCGAAAAGAGAATGCCAATTCACCGCCTCGCGCCCGCATTCGATGAACAGTCGACCACGGCTGAGATGTTCGAGACCGGCGTGAAAGTGGTAGACCTCATCCAGCCATTTTTGAAAGGCGGAAAGATCGGCCTGTTCGGCGGAGCCGGCGTAGGCAAGACCGTTGTCATCATGGAATTGATCAACAACGTTGCCAAGCAGCACGGCGGATTTTCCGTGTTCGCCGGAGTAGGCGAGCGCACCCGTGAAGGCAACGACCTCTGGCTGGAAATGAGCGAGTCGGGAGTAATCAAGCCCGGTAAGCCCGACGAGTCAAAAGCCGCGTTGATCTACGGCCAGATGACCGAGCCGCCCGGAGCGCGCCTCCGAGTAGCGCTAACTGCTCTGACCGTAGCCGAATATTTTCGCGACGAAGAGGGCAGCGACACGCTGTTATTCATCGACAACATTTTCCGCTTCACCCAAGCCGGCTCCGAAGTATCAGCCCTGCTAGGCCGCATGCCCAGCGCGGTCGGGTATCAACCCAACTTAGCTACCGAGATGGGTGAGTTACAGGAGAGAATTACATCTACTAAAAAGGGGTCGGTGACTTCGGTGCAAGCGATTTATGTGCCGGCAGATGATTTGACTGATCCGGCGCCGGCTACCACGTTTGCTCACCTGGATGCTACGACCGTGCTTTCGCGTGCGCTTACGGAGATTGGAATTTATCCGGCGGTGGATCCGCTGGCCTCTACTTCACGAATTCTTGATGCTCGAATTGTTGGGCAGGATCACTACGATGTGGCGCAGATGGTTAAGAAGACGCTGCAGACTTACAAAGACCTGCAGGACATCATCGCCATTCTGGGCATCGACGAACTTAGCGAAGACCAGAAGGTGACGGTCGCCCGGGCACGGAAGATCCAGAAGTTCCTCTCGCAACCGTTCTTTGTGGCTGAGCAGTTCACCGGCACTCCAGGGCGTTATGTGAAGATCGCCGACACGGTAAAAGGTTTCCGCGGCATCGTGGAAGGGAAGTATGACGACATTCCCGAGCAGGCTTTCTACATGAAGGGAACGATTGAGGAAGTGCTGGAGACGGCGGAGAAGATGAAGGCCGTGGCAGCGTAAGATCAGTCGTTGGTCGTTAGTCGGTGGTCGTTGGCAAATGCCTAACGGCTGGTTCTGACCTAACGACTGACGAATAACGACTAACGACCGACGACCAACGATCAGCGACTAACGAACCGAATGGCTAATACTTTCCAACTCGAAATCGTTACTCCCTCCCGGCTCCTGGCGAAGGACGCGGCCGAGGAAGCGCAGATCCCGGGGGTGAGCGGGTATCTCGGGATTCTTCCTGGACACGCTCCTCTGATTACCGAGCTTGCGGTTGGCGTGCTTACTTACAAGGCGAGTGGCGCTACGCACACGCTGTCGGTGGCGTGGGGGTTTATGGAAGTCCTGCCGGACAAGGTGACGATTTTGGCGGAGGCAGCGGAGCGTCCGCAGGAAATTGACGTAGAGCGCGCGCAAAAAGCGAAAGACCGGGCCGAACAGCGCCTGAAGAGCAACGATCTCCAGGTGGACTACACGCGCGCCGAAGACGCATTGCAGCGAGCGGACACGCGTCTGAACGTTGCGAAAGAAAAGTAGCGTCCCTCCGCCGCGCAAACACTGGAGCCTTTTCTACTCTGCTAATTCTAATAATAACGTGCGCCTGAACGTGCCCGCCCATTTAGCCGTCCTTGCTTGCGCAAAGGCGTGGCAGTTAAATCATCTACAGGATTAAGATCGCGGGCGCGATCGAAAGCGGGCGCGAAGTCCATTCTGCTAAACTCTTCAGTTCCTTTCGGGGCGCGCGAGGCAATTATGGCGATGCAGTTGGTGGGAGTGATTGGGGCGGGCACAATGGGCAATGGGATTGCCCATGTGTTTGCGCGCTGTGGATTCAACGTGGTGCTGTGCGATGTGGAGCAGAGATTTCTGGATCGGGGCCTCGCGACGATTGCGAAGAACCTGGATCGCGAAGTGGCCAAGAACAAGATTACGGCGGGCGACAAGGTCTCCACGTTGGGGCGGATCACGAGAGTCGTGGATCGGGCGAAGCTGGGGGATTGCGATCTGGTGATCGAGGCGGCGACGGAGAAGTTTGAGATCAAGGCGGAGATTTTCCGCGAACTGGATCGTCTAATGAAGCCGAGGCCGGAGGTGATTCTGGCCACGAATACGTCTTCGATCTCGATTACGAAGATTGGGGCGCTGACCGGGCGCGCCGACAAGGTGATTGGAATGCACTTTTTCAACCCGGTGCCGGTGATGAAACTGGTCGAAGTGATTCGGGGCCTCGCGACTTCCCAGGCTACGTTTGAGACGGTGCGCGAGCTGGCGGTGAAGCTGGAGAAGACGCCGGTCGAGGTGAATGACGCTCCGGGATTTGTTTCTAACCGAGTGCTGATGCCGCTGCTGAATGAGGCGATGTACGCGGTGATGGAGGGTGTGGCCACGGCGGAGGCGGTGGATGAAGTGTTCAAGCTGGGAATGGCGCATCCGATGGGGCCGCTGACCCTGGCGGATTTCATTGGGCTCGACGTGTGTCTGGATATTATGCGGGTGCTGCAGGAGGGGTTGGGAGATCCGAAGTACCGGCCGTGTCCGCTGCTGATCAAGATGGTGGATGCGGGCTGGCTGGGACGCAAGAGCGGCCGCGGGTTCTACAGTTACTCGTAAGATGGATATGACGACAGAATGGAGCGGAATTCTTCCGGAGCGAAAATCTGGCGGCGACGGCTTTTGTTACTTGCTGGCGGCGATGTCGGGCGCGCTGGCGGGGTGGTTGGACGTCAAAGTGGGCGACTTGCTGCTGACGGCGATGTTGGTGCTGGCGGCGAACATACTGCTTGGATTTCTGAGCCCGCGCAAGCCATGGCGCTGGGTCGTTTTGGTCGGCGTGTTCGTGCCGGTGGTGGAGTGGCTGGCTTATTTTTTTCTTACACAGAAGCCAGAGCGGGCGCAGATCTATGAATCGTTTCTGGCGTTCCTGCCGGGAATAGCAGGCGCGTACGGTGGAGCGGTGGGGCGGGGCGTGGTTGATAATTTGTTCCCGGGGAAGTGAGTCTCATTTCGCCATTGCCGATGGATTTGCAATGTGGGCGGCGACCTAGAAAAATCTTCAAGCTTTTTGCCTGCCAGGGGGGAGTACCCCCCAAAGGTACCGGCCGCTGAAAAACTGTTCCCGTTTCCACAGCCGGCGGGGGTAAGCTACGGCTATGGCAGTGTCGGTTTCGGTGCTGGCGAGCGGCAGCCGTGGGAACTGCTCGCTGGTGGCGACGAGTTCAACGCGCCTTTTGGTGGATGCCGGGCTTTCGGGCCGCGAAACTTTCAAGCGGCTGCGGGCCATCGCTGATCGCAACGGGGAGCGCACCGAGGAAATTTCCGCCATCCTGATTACGCACGAGCACTCCGATCATGTTGCCGGACTGCAGCGGCTGGCCACAAAGTTGAACGTGCCCGTCTTCCTGACCGCGCCGACACATCAGGCCTGGAGCCGGGCGGTGCGCGACGCAGAGGGCGCGATTCCTGAGCTGCCCAAGCCGGAACATTTCTCTGCCGGGCGCGGCTTTCGCGTGGGCGACATTGAGGTCATGCCCTTTACCATTCCTCATGATGCCGCCGATCCAGTGGGCTTCACCTTTCGCTCGGAGGGGTTGAAGATCGGTTTTGCCACCGACCTGGGTTACATGCCGACTAACGTGCGGAACCACTTGCGCGGATGCAACGTATTAGTAATGGAATCGAATCACGATGTCGAGATGCTGCGTTCGGGGCCGTATCCGTGGTCGGTGAAACAGCGGGTGATGAGCCGAGTCGGGCATCTGTCGAATGACGCGCTCGCGGAATTTTTCGCCAGCGATTATGATGGAGGGGCCGAGTACGTAATTTTGGCCCATTTGTCTGAGCAGAATAATCATCCCGAAATCGCGCGCGCCGCGGCAGAACAGGCGCTCGGTGGCCGTCAGGGGCTGTGGCACAACCGTGTGCTGCTGGCAACCCAGGCGGAAGTTCTCGAATCCGTCCGGTTGTAGCCTCTCCGGTTTTAGCCTCTTATGAGCGAGTGTGTAGAGCCGATCGTCGGGAAAATCCTTGCGGGATGGCGGTACGATATTTCCGGCCTGGCTCCGGAGATGCGCGGGGACTACGAGTTACATTTCGGCAGTTGCGAACGTTGCCGCAGCCGCCAGAAACTGAACCGCATAATCGATATTTCTCTGATTGTGCTGGCTTCGGCGTCGGCCGCCGTGTTTCTGCTGGCGTTTGCCGTGATCCGGCATTTTGGACTGCGCCACGCATTCTGGCTGGAGGTGGGCGCGCTCGCGGGCTTTGCGCTGTCGGCGCTGATCTGGCTGATCGTGGCCGTGGCGACTCCCGCGCCCATGGCGGTGGTGGATGCAGCGAAGCTCGGCGCGCGACACGTGCATGACCGGCTGCCGGCGGAGATCCGCGAGAAGCTACCGGAAGAACTGCGGATGAAGATCACGGGGTCGTGACTACTTAGCAGGAAGGGCCCGATCTCGTTCCAGATTTTCTGAGAGTTCGCCCGGTTTCGAGCCTACACGACCATAACCCACGCATAACTCCAAACCCAAGCTCGACCCAGGTCCGATCTGGGCTAGTAACGCCTGCTCACTGATCTCTGTTCTCCAGTCACGTACACTCTTATCGAGGTGGTCCGGTATACACGAGCGCGACTGCAGCTTGAAGTCCTTGGCCAGAGCGGATTTCATCCGAACCGGGAAATTGGCAACAGTTAGCAGGCCTCTCCGCAGGAACTGCCTTGATATCCAACTTACAAGTGATACAATCCCTTAATGCCAAAAACACTAATTCAGTCAGTAGTCAAACAACTACAGCAAGAACGTTCGCGACTTGAGGACGAACTCCACCGCGTAACTGCTGCGCTAACCACCTTCGGGAAAACCTTCCTGGCGGGGAGCAAGCGAGAACGAACAACTCGCAAGAGACGAACGATTTCGGCTGCCGGACGCAAGCGAATGGCAGCCGCGCAGAGGGCGCGATGGGCAAGGGTTAGGGCAGCAGCCAAGAAAAAATAAGTACGCCCGTCTTCCGCCGAGAGCGCCCACGAGGCGGAAAATCCAATCCTCCCGTTTAGACGCGCCCAGCGCGCGGGCGCGTCAGTTCGGGAGATCTCTCAACACTGCGACCACAAACTCGGTAAACTCGCGCACGTCTGCTTCGGTCGTGTCGAACGAGCACATCCACCGCACCACCGAGTCCTCTTCGCTCCACACATAGAAGAAGTACCGCTCCTGTATCTTCTTGATCGCCTCCCGCGGAATTTGCGCAAACACTCCGTTCGCCTCCACCGGATATACGATCTTGACTCGCGGAATTTTCTTCACTTCCTGTTCCAACAGCCGCGCCATCCGGTTCGCGTGCTCCGCATTTCGCCGCCAAAGATCGTCCGTCAACAGCGTCTCCATCTGTACCGAGAGGTAGCGCATTTTCGACGCCAGCTGCATTCCCTGCTTGCGCACAAACAAAAAATCCTCCGCCAGTTCCGGACGGAAGAACACCACCGCCTCCACGCCCATCAGCCCGTTCTTCGTCCCGCCAAAGGAAAGCACGTCCACTCCCAAGTCGCGTGTCGCCTGCCGCAAGGAGAATGACGGGCGCTGCGCCGCCACGGCGTTTGCAATTCGCGCCCCGTCCACGTGCAAGAACATGTTGCGCTCGTGGGCAAACCGCGCCAGCGCCTCAACTTCCGCCGGCTTGTAGACTGTGCCCATCTCGGTCGCTTGCGTGATCGAAATCACCCGCGGTTGCACGTGATGCTGGTCCCCAATTCCGTGATACGCATGCGCCACCGTTTCCACCGTCAACTTCCCGTCCGGCGCGGCCAGAGGCACGAGTTTGCAGCCCGTAAACTTTTCCGGTGCGCCACATTCGTCCGTATAAATATGAGACAGCTCCGGACACAGTACCGCATGAAACGGCCGCGTCAGCGCCTGCAAGCTCAGCACATTCGCCGCCGTCCCATTGAAAACAAAAAAAACCGCCACATCGGCTCCAAACTGCTCCCGGAATTTTCCCATCGCCGATTCCGTGTGCGGATCATCCCCATATCCCACCACATGCCCCTCGTTAACCCGCCGTATCGCCTCCAGCACCTCGGGATGCACCGCTGCATTATTGTCGCTCGCAAAACTTCGGTTCGGTTTCATGACAAAACAATTTAGCAGAAGAGAAAATTCTTCGGTGCTTCGTGCCCTTACCGGGAATCTATAATTGTTCTAGTATTGCTGCGGCCGGGTCGCCGCAATGACCAGGCCCGAAAGGGCGTCTGATTTCCCGTAGAGACGCGGCTTGCCGCGTTTCCGAGCAAGGATATGTCGATATTCTCCACAAGAACGCCGTCTTTGATTCTGTCCGGAATTCTGCCCGGCGCCCTTCTGGCGGCGCTTCTTTTCACCACCGCCTGCACCAACACGAAAGCAGCCAAGGCTGCCGACCCGCCGGCCATGACGGTTAAAGTTCAAACGGCGAAGGCCCAGAGAATCGACGACACCACCGACTACGTCGCCACCTTGAAATCCCGCGACTCCGCCGTGGTCATGCCGCAGGTCGAAGGCATCATTACGCAGATCTTCGTTCACTCCGGCGACCACGTCGCGGACGGCGCTCCCATGATGCAGATCGATCCCGCCAAGCAGCAGGCCACGGTCAACAGCCAGGAGCACGCCCGCGCCGCCCAGGATGCGCAGCTCAAATGGGCGCGGCAGAATTACGAGCGCGTCAGCGGCCTTGCCAATGCCGGCGTAGTCAGCAAGCAGGATCTCGACCAGGCGCGCGCCACTCTCGACGCCGCCCAGGCGCAACTGCACTCACTCGATGCCCAGGTTAGCGAGCAGCAGGTCCAGTTGCACTACTACCAGGTGGTCGCGCCGCGCGCCGGTGTCGTCGGCGATGTTCCCGTCCGGGTTGGCGACCGCGTCCTCACCACTACTACGCTTACCACCGTCGACCGTCCCGGCAGCCTCGAAGCCTACATCTATGTTCCCATCGAGAAATCTGCGCAGCTGAAGATGAATCTTCCGGTTCAGATCGTCGACGCTTCAGGAAGCCCGCTTGCCACCAGCCGCGTCACGTTCATCTCGCCACAGGTGGACACCGCGACGCAGACCGTGCTCGTCAAGGCGACTATCGCAAACTCGAACGACAGCCTGCG
>JBEKWX010000153.1:0-8173 GCA_049512675.1 Terriglobales bacterium
TTGCGCAGCTCAAGTCAGCGAAAGAACTTACTCCGCTTGTGGCACGGCTGCAGCTTATCTACGACCGGTATTCCTACAACACTTCCTTGCTTTTTTCGGCGGGCTCGACGCAAGACCCGGACGATTCCGAGCAGGTAATCGCCGACGTGGATCAGGGCGGCCTCGCCATGCCCGATCGCGACTATTACATTAAAGATGACGCCAAGTCGAAGGAAACGCGCGAGCGCTACCTTCAACATGTGCAGCGAGTGTTCGAGCTAATCGGCGACGACCCGGCCGCCGCCAAGCGGAACGCTGAGGCCGTCATGCATCTGGAAACGGCCCTGGCCAAGGCTTCGCTCACTCGGGTCGAGCGCCGCGATCCCCACAAACTGGTTCATAAAATGAAGGTCGCCGATCTCGCCCAGTTGGCTCCCAACTTTGACTGGCTCGCTTACTACCACGAGATGCAATATCCGGAGATCAGCGTTCTGAACGTCGACGCGCCCGAGTTTATCAAGGAACTCAACGCGCTCCTGTCCTCCGAGTCGATCGACAGCTGGAAATCCTACCTGCGCTTCCACGTGGCCGACACATCTGCCCCGTACCTTTCCTCGAAATTCGTCGAGGAAAACTTCGACTTCTACCGCAAGTACTTGCGGGGCGCGGAAGAGATGCAGCCTCGCTGGAAACGCTGCGTGCAGTATGTCAACTATGACTTGAGCGAGGCGCTAGGCCAGGTCTATGTGGCCAAAGTCTTCTCCCCCGAACTCAAGCAGAGCACCCTCGATATGGTGCGGCGCATCGAGGACGCCATGGGTGGGCGCATCAAGGCGCTCGACTGGATGAGCCCGGAAACCAAACAGCAGGCGCTCACGAAGCTGGCGGGAATCCGTAACAAGATCGGCTATCCCGATCATTGGCGCGACTACAGCTCAGTGAAGATCGTTCGCGATGATTTTGCCGGCAACGTCGAGCGCGCACATCAGTTCGAGAGCCGCCGCGACATCAACAAAATCGGCAAGCCCGTCGACCACGGCGAATGGGAGATTTCCGCACCCACCGTGGATGCCTACTACAATCCGCAAATGAACGACATCAACTTTCCTGCCGGCGTGCTGCAGCCCCCCCTCTACGATCCGAAAATGGATGACGCTCCCAACTATGGCAACACCGGGGGCACCATTGGTCACGAACTCACCCACGGCTTCGACGACGAGGGCAGTCAGTTTGACGCTAAGGGGAATCTGAAGAATTGGTGGACAAAAGAAGATCGGGAGAAATTCGACGCGCGCACCAAGTGCGTAGCGGATCAGTATTCACGATATGTCGCGGTGGACGATGTTCACGTCAACGGCGAACTGACCCTGGGCGAAAACGTTGCCGATCTGGGCGGCGAGATTCTTGCTTACGTGGCGTGGAAAGATGCGACCAAAGAGAAGAAACTTCAGCCCATCGACGGTCTGACGCCGGAGCAGCGCTTCTTCGTCGGATTCGCGCAGTGGGACTGTGCTAATGAACGACCCGAAGACCTGCGAATGCGCGCCATGACCGACGAACATTCGCCCGCGCGCTACCGCATCAACGGAGTCGTGGTGAACATGCCCGAGTTCGCGGAGGCATTCTCCTGCAAACCAAGCCAGCCCATGGTGAAACCCGGCGCCGATGTGTGCAAGGTTTGGTAGTGGCTGGTGCGTATGCCGCGCCGTTGAAACGCGTCTTAATCTGGAACTTGTGTGTATAGTTTGGCACCGTCCGGCGCGGGCGCCTGTTCGTATCGCAGGGTCTCCGCGAATCACTTCCGGCTTGGCCGTCATTTGCCTGCGGTCAGGCTCTGCCCCGGAACCGGATGATTTCCCGGCGATCGCGTTTTGAGGGTTTGCCCGCGGGTAACACTTCGAACTGCTTCATCGCCCTACGCTCCGTTGCCACCTTCAGGCGCAGCTGCTGACTCGCTTCCGTCTCGCGGTAGAGCGTTTGCGCAACCGAGGCCGGGCCGCGCACGTCGCTGAGAAGCAAGACTTCGACCTGAAAGTCGCCGCCCTCGTTTGCCACTCGCAACATGTCACCAATCCGGACCTCGCGCCCAGCCTTAGCTGGCTGCTGGTTGGATTGAATCCTGCCAAGTTCACAAGCTCGCGCGGCCAGTGCTCGCGTCTTGAAGAATCTCGCGGCCCAGAGCCACTTGTCCATTCTTACGCTCGCCATGATCTATTTTCCTATACGTGCGGGAGTCCGTCCGGGCACCGCTCATTCCATCGGATCCACTGGTTCACACGCTTGGTTTTGCGCGCGGCTGATCCAGCCGGCGAAACAATGGCGCACCCCAGGTTCCCATCGCGAGCAACGCCCCAAATAACACTATGGCATCGATGCTCTCCCGACCCTGCCGCGACCAGTAAGCCGCTGCATCCAGGTTCAGCCAAAGTGCAAATTCGTCCAGCGTCAGTGCAGCGCCAATTCCGTAACTCAGCGCCAGCAACCGACCCAGAAGAATCGAAAGCGCGCTGTCGCCCGTTCCCACTTCCGCAATCTCCGCATAGCCACAGATGAGCAGGAGAAAAATTCCCCAAACCAAGTGGTGGATGTGCCGCCCACCCATCTCGACGTAACCGAATGGCCCGATGTGATGAGTGATCGAGGCCACTAACAGCCGCACCGCAAGAAACGTGATAAAAAAGCTGACCGACGCAAGGAATAGCCGTCGGTGCGGCCGGTCCGGAATCCGCTGATGGATCAGCAGACCGAGCTTCGTCAAGTGCAGCAAAAGAAGGATCAGGGCAGTTGATACGCTGACAAAGATCAGCAGGATACAGGATCCGGGAATATGCATGGGTAAGTATTATCTACCGCTTGGGAATTGGTGCGGTAGTAGCGGGCGCCGCTGGCTTGCTATCATGACAGTCCTATGGTCGCGCCTTTGACCGATGTTGCAGAGCGTAGAGCCTACGGCAAATCCTGCCGGCAGGTTCTCCACAGTGTTGACCAATGTTACTGGAAGCCGGCGAGAAGCCGGCCCGATCCAGTCGAGCTGCTGATCAGTGCCACTCGCGACCGGATAGCAAAGCTCCTGCCCATCAAGTGGGCACGCATGGCAGCCTCGCCCTTTGGTTTTTTCCGCGGCGCGGTGCGGGTGATGGCGGCCGATTTGGCCTCGCTCCCGACGACCGGCATCACCGTCCAGATTTGCGGTGATGCGCACCTGCGCAATCTAGGCGCTTTCGCCTCGCCCACCGGAGCTTTGGTTTTTGATATCAATGATTTCGATGAAACGATATCCGGGCCGTGGGAGTGGGATGTCAAGCGGCTGGCCACCAGTCTCGTGCTCGGTGGCCGCGAAGCCGGCCAATCGGATGGCGCATGCAAGGAGGCTGTCAAGAGCTTCGTGGCTGAATATCGCATGTCAGTCCACCACTGCTCGAGGCTGACGGTACTGGGCCTTGCGCGCTACAGCGTGTTTCGGCACATGGATGCGGGACCACTTCCAGAGCTGCTTAAGAAGGCTAGGCGTGCCACGCCGGCGCACACTCTGGAGAAGCTCACCCGGAGCGGCAAGGGCACGCGGCGTTTCAAAGAGGAAAAGCCGCTTCTGACGAGGGTTTCCGGCAAAACCCGCCGCGCCGTGCTGACCGCGCTGGAGAGTTATCGCGACACGCTTTCGCCCGATCGGCGCCACTTTCTCGACCGCTACCAACCCGTGGACGTCGCCTTTAAAGTCGTAGGGACGGGCAGCGTTGCCACGCACGACTACGTCATCCTGTACTTTGGCAATGGGAACGAAGACCCGCTTTTCTTGCAGATGAAGGAAGAGCCGCCTTCCGCTTACGCGCGATATCTCAAGGCCCAGGTCCCGCGCAACCAGGGAGAGCGCGTCGTACAGGGACAGCGGCTGATGCAAGCGCAGTCCGACATTTTTCTTGGTTGGACCAGAATGGACGGACGCGACTATCTGGTGCGCCAACTTGCCGATCACAAGGCCGTTATCGACGCCGGAGATCTCAAAGGCCCCGTTTTGATCGCATACGCCCAGATGTGCGGCGAGGTCCTGGGCAAGGGACACGCGCGCTCAGGTGACGCCAGCGTGTTGGATGGCTATTGCGGTGACGCCGAAAAACTCGGCAACGCCATAGCCGAATTCGCCGTCGCCTATGCCGATCAGACCACGGCCGATTACAAGCTGTTCACCAGCGCAGTGAAGAAGGGGCGGCTTGCAATCGCGAAGGGCGTGGACTGATGATGGACTGATGATCGGACCGCCCGGCACGATCTCCTTGGCCTTGCTGCCGGAACGCTACAACAGAACTGCGATTCGCCCAAATGAAAGCCGAGTATGGAAGGCGGTTCACGATATGACCCTACCGGTTGTTGTGCCGGATCTTTCGTTAAGGCCGTTTCGTTTCGTGGTGGAGCGCGCAAGCGAGTTGCCGCCTCATGTGCTGTTTCGTGCCTGGACAGAACAGTTCGACCGCTGGTTTGCTGCCCCGGGAACGGTCTTGATGAAGGCTGAGATCAATGCCGTTTTCTTTTTCGAAACTCGCCAGGAGGGGCAACGCCATCCTCACTACGGGCGATTCCTCAGGCTCGAGCGGGACCGGCTCGTGGAAATCACCTGGGTCACCGGAGTGCCGGGCACCAAGGGCTATGAGACAGTGGTCACCGTTGAACTCATTCCTAAAGGCGAGGGCACACATCTTCGTCTCAGTCACGCTGGATTTCCAGATGAGGAGACAAGAAACAGACACGAACAGGCATGGCCGGTTGTTCTGGCTCACCTTGAACAGCAAATGAAGGCGTCGGAGGAAGGATCATAAACTCGAGGAATGCCTATTCGCCGGAGCGTTTCTTCGCCATTGAGTTTCGCGGCCGAGGGAGTATTGTAGACGGCGTCTCAGCCATAGGGTTGGAAGTGTGGGGGTTGTATGTTGAGTGACGCCAGCGCCTCGTCCATAGTGCGTACCACATTCAATAGCGGCCGTGTAGATTCCCCCAGGAGCTGAAACATGCGAGATAGACCAAACCCAACCGTGTCCGGAGCAACGATAATGCGAGGTCGTCTGGTCGCGTCCGCCATGGCTGGTTCTTGATTTGCCAGCTGACGTATGAATTCGCTGGAAACTGCAAACTCCGTAACGAATGAAAGGTCCCAAATACCCATCCTGGCATCGGTCGCCGTCGAATGTTTTCGAATCGACTGGTAAGACTCAGCAAGCGACTCATCCGTGAGCCGCCCTGCACATCGGAACAGCAGGATTTTGTTCACCGGATCGAACTCAAATTGGCACGCCATTTCGGACATGGGCCCCGATTGAGAAGTCAAACGCCAGCCGCTAGCGTCCCTTGCCCGGGTGCAGACGATGGCGCGCGTTGGGATTTTTCTTCGTACATATTCCGGTCGGCGAGATCGAGCATCTCGTCAAGCGTCTGGCCGTCGGTAAATTCCGCCATGCCGATACTGAGGCTCACCGTAAAGTCATCAAGATTGCTCGATTGATTCCAGTCATTCAGGAAAGCGTGAATCCGGTTTACTACGATGGCGGCGCCGGCTGCATTGGTATTCGACAGCGCAATCAGGAATTCGTCGCCTCCGTAGCGAATGGCAACGTCCGTACCTCGGATCGAGCCCTTGAGCAAGGTCGCAATCTCGGTGAGGACAAAATCGCCGGTCAGGTGGCCGAATCGAGTATTGACCTGTTTGAAGCGGTCCACGTCAATCAGCAGGAAGGTGAGCGGTTTGCCTAGACGCTTTGCCTGGCCGATGAAGCGGCCAGCCAGTTCCTCGAGCGAACGCCGATTGTAGATTTCAGTCAGCGGATCGGTAAAAGACTGCAGGCGAATGAGCTCATTCTGCATCGCAGTCGAGATCATCCTCTGTCGCAATTTCCGGAACTCGATGCGGCGGGAAACGATGTAGGTGTTGGCAAGGGTTAACAGCACGAGCAGACCGCAGGCCAGTTCCTTCGATACGGTGATCTCAAAATGCAAACTGCCGGACCTCAGGAAGGCGGCGGGCAACAGAACAGCGAGCAACCCAGCTCCTGCCAGGATCCCGGTGCCAGTCACAATCAGCCACAGCTCCCCGTCGCGCTTCTCCAGCCTTCTGAGTTCCGAATTGACATTGGCCAACACGTTGTCGGGTTCGTGGCCAGCGTGTGCGGGTTTTGTCGAGTTATCCACGGATTGATTTCGCGAGCGAAGATAGGAGGCGGGCCCGCAAGTTCGCTTCAAGCCGGCGCTTTTCCTGGCATGAGACCACCAATTCCCCCGTATGACCGGCGCCGGTCGGCACCGCCGATAATGCTTCCAGTGGCGGGCTCAGCGTACGAAGCCGGTGTTGCGCTTCAGGGTGTTCGCCGTTCGGCATAGCCAATTCGGCTCGCGCGGAAAGGCCACGTCCCATTGCATGAGTCTAACCGGCAATTTCGAGGCTGGGAATGTTACGAGGGTAATGGCAGCCAAAATGCCTCTCGTCGGTAAGCCGCTGTGTTCCAAGCGCAACCGGCGATTCTCGCGACCACCTTGGGATTACTTCGGGGTTGCTGTGACACGACCAGAATCCGTGCTACCCCTCCCCGCAGTGAGCGGTAGCACGTGTTTTTCGTCAATTGACAGTTCCCGGTAATCGAGTCCGCGCCAAGGCGAGAGGGCGATGTCCGTTCGTCACCAGCAGGCGATCAGTGCGTTGCATCCTCTTCCAGTCGTATTCGTAGGCAGTTCCACAAACGAGACAGATCTGATAGTGCTGGCCATTGCCACTCAGTCGTGGCCAAGTAAACCGATGGGAGCACAATTCACCGAGGAATCGCTGCAAGAATGTCATGTCTGTCGCTCGCTTTCGCGCGGCCCAGACTCGGTGGCGTGATCTGTTCTGAAAAGTGGCGAGTAAATAGATCTAACTACCACCCCGGCACACTTTCAAATTACGGGAGTGCATCCCAGGTACAAGTTACCGTGTAGTTGGACCAGTCCGGGACACTGGATTCCAGTCGCATTGGCGCGTGGGCCGAGTCAGAGACGGGCAGAATTCCCGCTCGATTAGAATTATATCCGGGATAGGTAGCAGCTAATCCAACGAACCCACGCGAACCCGTAGAGTTCGCGGTATGAAGAAATACGTCAAGAGAGCGCCGACCATCAAGATCCCCGCAATGATATACAAGGCAGCAGATCGGTCCGAAGAAAAATGTCTTGCCCAAATCGGAATATTCGGTCCAACATAACCACCTAAATTACCCACCGAATTCACGATGCCAATCCCCGCCGCGGCGGCGGTCCCGGCCAAGAACGCGGAGGGCAATGGCCAGAACAATGGCATCGACCCGATCACTCCCAGGGTGCCTACGGACAAGAAAATGATCGCTAACACTGGATTCGACGCAAAAACTCCGCTAAGGACTAAACCGGCGGCTCTAGCCACAACATTTGCCACATAATGCAGTCGCCGCTCTCCGGTTTTGTCCGAGTGATTGCTGAGGAGAATCATCCCGATAACGGCCACTCCATACGGTATCGCGGTAATCAGGCCAACCCCTAGATAGCCTTTCAAACCAAAGGCCTTCACAATCGTCGGCAACCAGAAGGCAATACCGTACAAGCCGATCATCAAAGTGAAATAGATCGCGCACAGAACCCAGACTTTCCCGCTGGTGAAAGCATCCATCAGTTTATGCTCGGTTTTATGCTTGTCTTCAGCTTCGAGGTTCTGCGCAAGCAATGCTTTTTCCTCGCGCGTAAGCCATTTTGCTTCTTCAATGCTGCTCTCCAGATAAAAGATCACCACCAGGCCAACGAGAATTGAAGGGATGCCTTCTGAGAGAAAGAGCCACTGCCACCCCGCCAACTTCATTGCGCCGGAAAGCACATCCATAATCCAGCCGGATATGGGATTGCCGACTACCCCCGAGACGGCGATGGCTGCCACAAACCAGGCGATTCGTGTGGATCGGAATCTCGAGGGGTACCACAAGGTCAGATAAAAAATTACTCCCGGGAAGAAACCGGCTTCGGCCAAGCCCAACAGAAAGCGCAGGCCATAAAAAGACCACTCCCCTTTTACGAAGATCATGCACGCCGAGATGACGCCCCAGGAGATCATGATCCTGGCAATCCACATGCGCGCGCCGAATTTCTTCAGCAGCACATTGCTGGGAACTTCGAAAAAGAAATAACCGATAAAGAAAATACCGGCGCCGGTGGC
>JBEKWX010000154.1:0-8163 GCA_049512675.1 Terriglobales bacterium
TCGAGCGTCTTGATGTCTTCATCCGTGAAGGGCTCTTTAATCTCCTTGTCGAGCGCTTCCATGTTGCGAACTTCCAGGTAGGTCAGATTGCCGAGCACTGCCACTTCGCCGCGAATCTGCGCCGCTTCACGCAGTGTCTGCGGAATCAGCAGGCGCCCCTGCCCGTCCATCTCCACGACCTGCCCGTAATAATTCGTGCGATTCAAGAACTTTTTCTTCGTCGGGTTGTAAGTTGAGAGCGCCGCCAGTTTCTCTTCGATCCGCTCCCACTCCTCGAAGGGATACACTTGAGCAATATTTCCATCCACACTTGTGATGTAGAATTTCTGAGCATATTTCTCGTCGATCACGCGCTTGAATTCCGCGGGGACTTTTAACCGTCCCTTTTCGTCGACGCGCGTTGGATGATTGCCGCGAAACATGTGCCCGGACTAGCCGACTCCCTTTTTCCCGGCCCCGCATGAGGGCCAATACCGTACCTGTTATGTAACTTGTTCCGACAAGAAATTGGTGGCACGCTTCAATCGTTGGAGGCGGTGGTTCGTCCTTGAACATGCCGCCTCCAACGTTGTAAAGGGCCAACCGCCAGTAAACGGATCGGTGTCCAAGACCACGATCCGAGGATCTCGAGCCTCCTGGCGGTTGGCTCTCTAAATTGAGGACCGCACGCGTAGCCTTCTGAAAATGCCAATCCATGTGCCCTGCTCGTTATCGGGCTCCGTTTATTTGTGCCTGCTACCACAGCCACTACCATGGGGGAGGTAGAAGCGATCACAAAAGCAGTGGATTCGGGTTGGTTGGGCCGGGTTTTTGCGGTGTCAGTCTCAGAAACCACTGGCGCCTCGAAACTTAGGGTTTACGCCCACAACCTCTATTAGTTAGTCCACTTTCAACCACTTTTGTCCACATCCTACGCCTAAATCGTTTGTTGTCAACAAGAAAGTTAAAGGTTGAAACCCCAAAGAATGACCAATCGTCCGGAGCACGAAATCTTGGGGTTAACGAGACAGATGACCACTAGCCCTTGTGTTTACGCAAAAGGTGCCTTCGCCATTCATTCGCTAAGATTTTTCTTGCATTCCGCGCCCATAACCGATCTTCCTGTGCAAAAAGCGCACCGCGAGTCGCGCGCTGCGATAAACCAGCCTGCTTTCGATGTCGGCTTTAGCCGCTGAAGGGCGCCCTCGTCGCATCTACCCCGGCACTTGACCCGCTGGAGTACACTTGTGCCGAATTCAAGCCAGACCAAAACAGGGGGCACAATGAAGCTGAATACGACTCGTGTATGGCTGGGAGGCATTGCCGGCGGAGTGCTGTGGAATGCATGGAGCTTCTTTATTCAGACGCGGCTGGGCCCGTTCTACGAGACCGTACAGAAGCAAGGCTTACTCCTGAAGGAACCACGCTACCCGTTTTTCATCGGGCAGTGGATTCTTCTCGTGTTCGTAATGTCGATTCTCCTGGCCTATCTCTACGCCTGGAGCCGAGCCACCGCCGGCCCCGGACCCAAGACGGCTCTAAAAATCGGGATGATCGTCGGATTCTTCGCTGGCATGCCGAACAACTTCGCGCAAGCCACCTGGTCCCCGGTTCCGCGCATGTTGCCGCTCGGATGGATGCTCGAACTGTGGAT
The DNA here is from genome assembly GCA_049512675.1 of Terriglobales bacterium. GTDB lineage: Bacteria > Acidobacteriota > Terriglobia > Terriglobales > Acidobacteriaceae > Acidiflorens. Next base: position 1,634 of record JBEKWX010000154.1, read on the forward strand.
AGGCGCGATCCTGGCGACGCTGGTCGCGGGTTTCCTCTACAAAGAGTAAGCCGGGGAACGTTTCCGTAGAGACGCGGCTCGCCGCGTCTCCTTTCCCACCCCTCAGGCCATTTCTCAGTTAGTGTAATCGCCCGGTTTAGACAATTATCCAGCGAACCCTGCCCGAGGAACCAGGCCATGCGGATGAAAACTCTTTCCCATTGACGCAAACAGGGATTGAGGGGAGAATGGCAGCCGTTCTTGGGGGTCAATAAGCAAATCCCGGCTGAAAAAAATGAAGGAGGCGTTAATGCTGCGCAGAATCTTTTCTGCTCTGGCGGTAATTGTGTCTCTGGTTGCGCCCGTGGCGGTCCACGCCCAGGGCGATTACCTTGATGTGTACATCGCGAACGTGAAACCGGAAAAAGTCGCAGATTTTGAGGCACTGGCAAAGAAGATGGTCGATGCCAATCGGCGCAATAACGGCGACCGTTGGTTGGGCATGGAGAGCGTCTATGGCCAGGGTTACACTTATGTATTTATCAGCAACCGTAAGGACTACGCCGACACCGACAAGGCAACCGGTGCTTTTATGGGATCGCTAGCCAAGGCCTATGGGGAAGACGGCGCGGCGAAACTGCTGCATGAATGGGATAGTTGCCTGATCAGCTCGCGCAGCGAACTTCGCAAACGGCGCCGCGACTTGTCTCGTAAAATGCCCGAGGGAGCGGATTACATAAAGTTCGTCGGCGACTCTCGAATCCTGCGCACCACGGCGGTGCATATTCGCCCGGGGCGCGTGGCTGATTTTGAAGCTCTCATGAAGGACGTCAAGACCGCTGGTGAGCAAGCTCCGAATACCCAACCGCTGCTGGTTTCCCAGGTAATCGAGGGAGGTAACGGCACGATTTTCTACGTTACCTCGCTGCGTCCCTCGCTGGGTGGCTACGACAATAACCCGACTACTCGCGAAATCCTGGGCGACGAGGGTTACAAGAAATTTCTGCAGGTGAGTGCGGATGTGGTGGAGAGCACGGACTCATCCCTCTACCGATTTTCTGCCGAACTCAGCGTTATGGCCCCGGAGGTGATGGCTGCGGCACCCGATTTCTGGCAGCCGAAGCCGGTCGTGGCGCATACTCCGAAATCGAAAGCACCACCGGTGCAACCAGCCGCACAGGTAACGAAGCAGTAAGCGAGCGGCCAACAATCCGAGGGGAGGCCAACCGCCTCCCCTCATTCCCACTTAGGGTCGCGTACCTCACAAATCGAGGCGTTCTCCCCGGACCGATTCAGGACGGTGGCGATACCCAATTCTTCGAAATCCGTGACAGCGAGGGGCACCTCATCGAAGTCTGCAAGGAACCCTAGAACATCAACTCATAATCCGGGCTCTGAGTGCTATCGTTTTCGACAGTCAGGTGCTCGTTGACCGCAGTACCAAGCGAGCGGATAATGGGGCGCTCTTCGAGGAGGCCTGAATGAAGCGGTCGCCCCGGCTTCGCAAGATATTCAAGGAACCACCTTGCCGGTCCGCCAAAATGTGCGACTGTGGTCCGCGTGTCTTCCCCTCGACAGCAATAAAAGGAGGCTTCAAATGCAAAGAAGATTGATTTGGGTGACACTGTTCAGCGTCGCAATAGTGGTGACAGCGCTGTATCACACTCGAAAGGTCCATGCCACGCCGAAGGGCGGCTGTAGCGTTGCTAGTCTCAAAGGGACCTATGCCTTCCGCAGGACAGGCGTGAACAATGTCGTGGGTGGCCCTATCGCCCAGATTGGCATCAACGTCCTTAACGGAGAAGGGACGATCAACCTGATTCGCACGACCAGAAGCAGCAACGGTGTAATCCTAGACTGGTTCGATCAGCTGGAGCCGGGAAGCTACACGGTCGATCCGGACTGTACCGGGTCGTTCTTTAACAAATTGAACAACCTCGTCGTCCTTGACGGAGGCAAAAGATACTTCTTGCTCGCCGTGTCGCCGGGAACGATTGTCACGGAAGAGGGGACGAGGCTCGAGGAGGAGAAGGAGAAGGATTAACGGGGCGCTGAGTACGTTGATGCAGACTCCCGAAATTGTATTCTCCGCTTGAAGCAGTTGGGAGGGACGAGTGTCGATAAAATATTGAAATATCGCGATATCGCTCATTGACACGGGTTCCGAGTGCAAACCGACCAGACCAACCCCAACCGAACTCCCCCGCAGCCGACCTAAGCCCTCACCGCCGCACAGAATGACCCCGAAAGTGCCCTTACGCAAGCAGCCGACCGCGGACCGCCGCAATTCTTGTCAAGCCCCCATTTTCCCGATTTTCCCGCTAACTCCATGAATAAGATAAGAAAATAAACTCGGAAAAGTTGGCGGGTTACCCTCAGCGAATTGATATAATAGAAATAGATAGAAAAAAGGGTGCGGATCCACTCCCGCACCCTTTTTTTCATTGAGTCCCATTCCGCTCGCCCGCGTGGAAGCCGCCCTCACCGCAAGCAAAGAAAAACAAGGCGCCCCGCCCAAAAGGAATCGGAATTCGATCCCTACCACTGAAAACCTAAGACTGAGAACTGAGAACTGACTTCAACACCTGATCCAAAGGAGAACACCATGTCCACCTATTCCGTAACCATCCGCCGCTGCCAGCACATCAAAGTCAACGGCATCCAATGCGGATCGCCCGCTATGCGCAAGGAGAATTATTGTTTCTTTCACGAGAAATGCCGCGTCCCCAGCCGCGAAATCAACATGAGATTCAGCGAGGCCGGCACCATTACTCTTCCCACCCTCGAGGATGCAAACTCCATCCAACTCGGCCTCGGCGAAGTCATGCGCCTCCTCGTGACCAAACAGATCGATCACAAAACTGCCTCTCTCCTCCTGCACGCCCTTCGCACCGCCGCCGCCAACGTCAAGTTCACCTCCCTCGAGCCCAAGCCGACCCACATCGTAATCGACCGCCACTGCGTAGAGAATCGTCCGCTGGGAGCAACCGCCTGGTCCACCGTCGAAGGCCGCGACTACGACCTCATCGAAAACGACGCAGCGGACAAGAACGAAAACAAGCCGGATCAGGAAGGCCTACGCTGTATGGAGGAATTGCTGCGCCTGACCGTCGGCGTAGCCCGCGATCCAAATTATCTAGACCGGACCCCACGCGAATTAGCGGCCGCCCGACAAGCCCAAAGCGCTCCGCCCTTTTCCAAGACCCCAGGACAAAGCCCCGAAAACCGCCCCTAACCCCTTATTCCAGAATATTTTAAAGGTAAGTCCTGCAAAATCAAAGATTTGGGAGGAATTTCCGCCTAACCCAATGATTCTAAGGGATGATACCATCTGTTTTTTTCAGCCTGATCGTGCTGCGAGGTGATGGCCTTCTGTGGTGAAGTGCCCGTGTGGTGACGGGGCTATGCCCCGTCCAAGCCGAGCAAAGCTCGGCAGTTGCCCGCAGTCACAGCAACTCTGGATTCGCCTCTAACCCTTCGGCGCCGCTTCCACAAAAACGGCCGTCCCATACGCCAGAACTTCCGTGACCCCCTGCATCACTTCGGTGGCGTCGTAGCGCGCTCCAACGACGGCGTTGCCTCCGATATCCGCGGCATGTTGCAACATCAGGTCGAACACCTCGGCGCGCGTCCGCTCGCAGAGATTGGTCAGCAGAGTAATGTTGCCGCCAACCAGCGTCTGCAGCCCAGCGCCAATGGTTCCAAAGATCGACCGGGAACGCACCGTAATTCCGCGCACCACGCCCAGCGTGCGCACCACGCGAAAGCCATCAAGCTCAAACTGTGTGGTCACCATGTTATGCGGAACCATCCGCCCCGCCGCCACGGCATAATTACCCATAGCTCCTCCGGAAAAAGCTCGTCGCCATAATAACGCGTCATCCTGGCGTACTGGGTCAGAAGTGACCGCTTGATCCCGTACAAAGATGGGTGCCCCAGGTCTCGATTTTGAGACCTGGGATAGCCCGAACCTCAACGCACGAAATCTCGTGGTCGGAGATCTAGTCTCCTAATCGGAGCATTCTTCAATTTCCTAAGCGCAACGGAAATTACCAAAGCCAAATTACAAAATCCTCACTCCACCACCCACTCCCGCAGTCGCCGCAGCAGCGAAGCCGGAGCGTCCGCTTCCAGCACCACCAGCCCGTCCTGATACTGGCGCGAATAGATGCGGGCACGGGCCTGCAACTGGGCCAGCATCTTGCCCTCTGTCTGCGGGATGCGCAGCCGAACCCGGCGGGGCCGGTCTTCTTCAAGCAGAGCATCGACGCGATCAAGCAGCGTGCTTAATCCGATCCCTTTCGCCGCCGAGACGTGGATGATCTGCTCGTCGCTCACGAGATCGCTGTCGCGCAGCGACTCGCGCTGCTTCGGCAGCAGCAGATCGATCTTATTCATCACGCGCAGCCGCGGCTTCTTGTCGGCGTCCAGTTCCTTGAGCACGCTTTCGACCTGCGCGTCCTGCTCGGCCGACACCGGACTGCTCGCATCCGAGACCTGCATGATCAGCGTGGCGCGCTGTACTTCTTCGAGCGTGGCGCGAAACGCCGAAACGAGCGTGTGCGGAAGATGCCGGATAAAACCCACCGTATCGGAGAACAGAACCGTGCGCTTTGAGGGCAGCTCAGCCCCGCGGATGGTCGGATCGAGCGTGGCAAACATCCGCGCCGACGCCGCCACATTCGACTTGGTAAGGGCGTTGAACAGCGTGGATTTTCCCGCGTTCGTATACCCCACCAGCGCCACCGTAGCCACCGGAACCGATTCGCGCCGCTGCCGCTGCTGCGCCCGTATGCGGCGCACATTTTCGATCTGCTGCTTGACGTGCCGCACGCGGCGGAAAATCTTCCGCCGGTCGGTCTCCAGCTGGGTTTCGCCCGGTCCGCGAGTGCCGATCCCGCCGCCCAGCTGCGACATTTCCACGCCGCGCCCCGCCAGCCGCGGCAGCATGTATTCGAGCTGTGCCAGCTCCACCTGCAACTGCCCTTCACGAGTGCGGGCGTGGCGCGCAAAAATATCCAGAATCAGTTGCGTGCGATCGATGACGCGCGTGTCGACCACGCGCTCAATATTGCGCTGTTGCGAAGGCGAAAGGTCGTGATCGAACAGAATCACATCCGCGGAAACCGAGGCCGACGCGCCCGCAATTTCCTCCAGCTTGCCCTTGCCGATCAGCGTGGCAGGCTCCGGCCGTTCGCGGCGCTGCATGAATTCGCCGGCGATCTCGGCGCCCGCGCTCGTCGCCAGCGCCCGCAGTTCGTCAAGCGATTCCTCAGAGCTGAAATCCGGCGAATCCGCCGCCAGGAATGAGGACGACGAAGAAGAAGACGACGAAGCGCCCACGCTCGTGGCATGATCTCGAGCCGCCTGCGCACCCGGAGTAATGCTTGCAGAACTTGTCTTTCCTGCGCCGCCCGCGCGGCCCTTGCTGCGAAACTCCACCCCCACCAGGAACGCACGTTCGCGCCGTTCCGAAGGATTCAGCACCGCCTTGGGCTCATTACGCGAACGATTTCGCGAACCATCGCGCGAACCACCGCGGCTGCTCAGTCTGGAGTCATCTCGGCGCAAGCAAACTCACTTCATCCTTCGGTGTTGCCGGAAGCGGAACTCGCGGTCGCCGCCTCCCCCTGCGACCCCACCGCCGCCGACTTCGCATCCGTGTGGATGTGCGCTCCACGCGAGATGACGACAGTCGAAATCGCATGCTTGAAGATGAGCTGTTCCTGGTTGCTGGTTTCGAGGACCACCGAGTATTTGTCGAAGGATCGGATACGACCCGTCAGCTTCACCCCGCTGACCAGATAGATCGTAATATTGTGCCGTTCCTTTCGTGCTGTGTTGAGGAAGGAATCCTGAATGTTCTGTTGTGCCGGCTTGGCTTCCATATGCCGATCTCCTTTTTGCGGATTCGACGCTGCGCCACGAGCTTTGGGAAGGGCAATTGGCCGCAGCTCCGTTCCTGTCGGCTCCTACAATACGGCCTTGTCTCGCGCTTTTCAAGGCCGCCCCACAGAATCGACCGGGTTTCATTTCCGCCGCCAGCCATCTACAATCGTCACTTCCAGAACACACTTGCACAACCGAGTTGCACAACAGGAGTTGCCAACCTTGACCAACATCAACCTCCCCACCGACTTCAACACTAACCTTCTGATGCTGTTTCGTTGGCTGCATTTTGTCGGCGGCATAACCTGGCTCGGGCTGTTGTATTTCTTTAATCTCGTTAACGTCCCGTTCATGAAGGGGCTCGATCCCGCCACCAAAGGCAAAGTCCTGCCCAGCCTGATGTCGCGCGCGCTGTGGTGGTTTCGCTGGGCATCGGTTCTAACCGTGCTCATGGGCCTGGCCTACTGGGGCACCGTCGTAGACTCCGACGCCAGAAACGGCGGAGCATCTTCCGGTGGTCCAATGGCAACCTTCTTTATTATCTGGACGGTCGCCTGGGCGCTGATGTATGCCTGCACTATCCCCGGTAAAGGCGCGCTCGACAAAGGTCCGGTGCTCGCCGTGATCTACACCGCAATCGTGGTCGTCGCATCGTGGCTGTT
>JBEKWX010000155.1:0-8058 GCA_049512675.1 Terriglobales bacterium
CTGATACCCTCGTCCGGCCCGGTGCTGGGCGCAAGTGTGCCCCGCACCCAGAGCGCGCCTTCATCGAGGTGGGGCAGAAATTCAGAACCGATGACGCCGCTGAAAGCAAGATAGTTCCCCACGGCCACCAGGAGCGCGCAGACACCGACGGTGACCGCACGGTGACGAATGGCCCACCGAACTGCGGTGCGATAGCGCTCAATCAGGAATTGCATGACTGGGTTGCGCCATTCCTGTGCTCCCTTCGCGAAAGCGAAGCTTGCCAGCACGGGCGCGATCAAGATCGAGAAGAGCAATGCGCCGAGCAACGCAAAGGCCACGGTCCAGGCCATGGGATGAAACAACCGGCCTTCGACACGCTGGAGCGTGAAGATAGGCAAATAAGCGGTAATGATGATGGCGATGGCATAAAACACCGGACGCTGAACTTCGTGTGAGGCCTCGCTGATTCGCTCGGCTGGTGTTTTGGAATCTTCGCTCTTGCGGCTTAAATGGCGCACGATGTTTTCGATCATTACCACCGCGCCATCGACCACCATGCCAAAGTCCAAGGCGCCGAGAGACAAAAGGTTTGCGGGAATCTGCCTCAAGTCCAAACAAATGGAGGCAAACAACAACGAAAACGGAATCGTTGCCGCAACGATCAGCGCGCCCCGGACGTTGCCGAGGAATATAAAAAGGATGATCGATACCAGGATCATTCCTTCCGTGAGGTTGTGCAGCACCGTGTGGCTGGTGAAATGAACAAGAGTACTGCGATCGATGAAGGGGACAACCTTTACGCCTGGAGGCAAAATATGATTGTTTAGTTCCTGCACTTTGTCGTGGATGCCTTGCAGGGCCGTCTCTGCCGTTGCGCCTTTGCGCAGGAGCACGATTCCCGACACGACATCGTCGTTATCGACGATCTTTCCGTCATCACGCACGATTGCACCGTTGGGACCGTAGGGACAAGCAGTACACGCCCGCGCAAACTGACCGAGCCGAATCTTTGGACCTTGCGAAACCACCGCAATGTCCTTCACGCGGAGGGGCGTGCCGTTCTTGGTCACGATGACCGTGCGTTCGATGTCCTGGACACGGTCGACCAATCCGACCGAATTGACGTTGATCTCTTGCAGGCCTTCTTGGATGAAGCTTCCGCCTGCGTTGACGTTATTGTTCGTGAGCTGTTGCTCGACCTGGGCCAGGCTCAGGCCGTAAGCGACCAGTTTGTTCGGGTCCACGCGAACCTGGTATTCGCGGGTGGGGCCGCCGAAGCTGGAAACATCGACAATGTTCGGCACAGCTTTGAAATTCTTTTCGATGACCCAGTCTTCAATCGACTTCAGCTCCATCGGGTCATACGCCGGATTGGTGCTGTGCAACGTGAAGAAATAGATCTGGCCGACTGGACTCCAATCCGTGCCCATTTGCGGCACTACGTTCGGAGGCAGGGTGACTTGGCTCAGCCGCTCCAGAACCCGCTCCCGGTTCCAGTCGTTGTCCGATTCTTCGTCGAAAATCAGCTTCAGATCAGAGAGCCCGAAGAGCGAGAACGAACGCAGATGCACCACATGCGGGATACCGTTCATCACGATTTCGAGCGGAATCGTGACTTGCTGCTCGATTTGTTCCGCCGAAATTCCCGGCCATTGCGTGATAATCTCAACGTAGTTATCGGCTACGTCGGGATAGGCCTCGATGGGAAGGTCATGGAACGCGACGATGCCCGCGGCAAAAAGCAGCACGGCCAGACCCAGCACGAGCAGGCGGTTGTCGAGAGCAAAATCGACGACGCGGCGAATCATTTATTGCTCCACCTATTGCTCCACCGTGTTTTGCAGCACCAGAGCATTCGAAACCACGCGATCTCCGGGCTTGATGCCGGAGACAACTTCCTGCAGGTTGCCGGGAAGCATGTTTCCCGTGACCACTTCCAGGCGTTTGAAATGCCCCGTGCTCACCGGGGTGTAAACCCACTCGCGATCATGCAAATGCAAAATCGCGGTCGGGGGAACGGCAGCATGCGTTTCCGTTTGCTTCCCGTAGAAGGTGGCAGTGACGAACATTCCGACGCGCATCATTCCGGGGTTGGCGACTTCGAGCCGAACCTTGGCCGTGCGGAGAGTGGGATCGAGAACCGGCAGGATGTTATCGATCCGGCCTTTCAAGACATGGTTGGGATAGGCGTTAAGCCGGATATCCGCGTATTCGCCAATGTGCACGGCGTCGAGATCATTTTCGTAGACGTCACAGATGATCCAGACGTAAGACAAATCAGAAATAGTGAACGGGTTGGGGCCAGAAAGACCCTGGACCCCCGCTGCGTTGGTAACCTGTTGGTCCGTGATTACACCCGATATGGGCGCGGTAACGTCGACAATCCCCGAAGGATGGTCCTTGTCCACGCCCAACAGTCGCAACTGTTCGGCGGCGGTATCCAGATCGACCTTGGCGTCCTGTTCCGTGTCTTCCGCTTGTTCGAGAGCGCTCTTGGCGATGGCGCCCTTCTCGTAAAGCGTCTGCGCTCGTTCGAGCTGTATACGCGCCAACCGCTCGTCATTCACTGCCTTCAGATAGAACTGGTAAGCGCCAGAGACATCGTTGCTCCGGACCCTCAGCAGCAACTGGCCCTTCTTCACTACATCGCCAAGCCTGGCCTTAATCTCTACAACTCGTCCGGAGGCTAACGAGATCACCGGCACAGCGCGCGCTATGTCGGGCTGCACCACGCCCGTGACATTCAGGGCGGGCGCCGCTTTATGTTCAACCGCCGTCACCAATGGGAACTGATCGGGGTGGTCCACTTTGAAGTTGTTGGCATCCAAGTCAGGCTCGACCTTAGCTGGAGGCGGGGCCTCCGCCTTGGGGTCGGCTTTAGTTTCGCCGCAGCCGGCGAGGGACAGAACAGCCGCAAGAGAAAAGATGCCTGCAAGCGAAAAGACGGAAATGGCCTCGCGACGATGAAATTTATGTGTCATTGGATCACCTCCCGGCCTACGGCCATATTCACCTGGGCTGCGGCCGTCAGGTACGAGCCGACCAGGTTTACATAATTCAACTGCACGCTGCGGTAGTCCGCCTGTGCGTTCAGGTAATCCAGCAACGAGCTCCCGCCGTGTTGATAGGAAAAGAAAATCGTGTCCCGCACCCGGACAGACATTTGTAGGTACTTGGCCTTGTAAGGGCGCAGCAGAACCAGATTGCTTTCGAGCGTGGCGTAGCTGGAATCTACGTCGCTGAGCACCTGTGCCTCGGCCGCATCGCGCAATCTTTCATTGCGCGTGATATCGAGATGCGTGCGCAGCTTCTCTCCCTGGTTGCGGTCGAAAATGCGCAGAGGGATGCTGACACTGACGCCGACCGTATTTATGGCAAAGGGATTATTGGTGGATGAGTTGTGCGTATACCAGGCGCTCAAGGTCGGATCGGTCGAGCCGTTGGCCACCGCGAGCTTGTGGTCGGTTTGGGCCTTGTCCACGGCTTCGACGGCAGCCTTCAAGTCCGGCCGCGTGTCCATCGCGATCTTACGGAACTCATCGCGGGGCAGGAGTTGGTCGCTGAAATCGTAGGGCCCGGTTACGTCAATCTGATCGAGGGGCATTCGGGAGTTCAGCAGCGTTAGGAGTTGAATCTTCGCGGTTTCCAGGTTCACCTCGGCGGCTTGCAAATCGGATTCATACTGCACGCGCTGCAGCTCCAACCGGTCGAGATCGATTTGCGCAATATCGCCGGCATTGAAGCGAGTTCTACTGATATCGAGTACGTGGTCGTAGTAGGCGAGGTTGTCTTTGGCCAACTGCAGCACGGCTTTCGCCTGCAGCGTTGAGACAAATGCGCCGCGCAAGCTGAAGAGCAGAGTTCTCTCCAAGTCGGCATGACTCGACTCGGCGATCAGAGTCCCCTTCTTTGCGCTCTCCAAGCGCAACTCTCGCTTGTGCCGCCGTTCGTGCAGATAGCTGATACTGGGCGACTCAAAAGTGCCAGCGAACGGCCGCCAGACTCCGTCGTGAGGAGCGATTTGGGTCCCGTCAGCCAGCAGACCGAATTGCGGATTGGGGCGCAGAAACGCCGTAATCTCCTGTGCCCTTGATTCGTCGATACTGAGCTTGTCCGCCAGCAGGGTGGGGTTATTCTGCTCAAACCGATCTTTAACGTTCTCCCAGGTCCAGCTTTGGGCTGGTGGCGCGGCCGGCGGCTGGGCTGGCTGCTGCGCGGACGAAACCGCGGCGGTTCCTAGCGTTAGAACCAGGAGAAGCCAGTGATATCGCTGGACTTTTCTGCCCATCCAGTAACTCCGTCGGAACCTCTCGGATTTTCCGAAGGCTTAATTGAGATCTCGACTACTGTCTCTGTGGAGCGCCCGCCATCTAATCGACGGGGGCTCTTGTGAGTATGTGGTTTCCCTCGTAAGAATTTCGTAAAAATGAGGGAAATCGCTGTCAATTTTCGCATGCAACGAATCGGAGATTCGGCGAGTTACGCGAGGCGGGAATTCGGAGGAGCACGGGTGGCGTGGAGAATCGACGGAGCCACCGGTACGGAAACCGGCCGCGTGAAAAGTTCCTGCCAGCCCTCGCTGGAGAGTCCTAGCGAGGTTGTGGTTGCGATCACGGCGGGCAGATTTTGCCAGCGGCCGTGCCAGGCAGATGCCTTTTCCCCCGCTGCCTGGCAGACGCCGCGCTTGCCGGGCGCGGACTCTTCCACATCGGCACGCATGGCGTGCAGGTCGTCGGTAGCCGAGATTACCGGAAACAGCAGAACCACTGCGCAGCCAAGAGCGCTGAGGAACATGAGCGGGCGCGCCGCGTGACTTTTTGCTGGACTATCCGAACCGGTCGAAGAAGAAGGCCTCCGCCGCCACAGCAGGTAGGCGGGCACCAGCAGAGAAAGCCAACAGAGATTAAGAAAAAGCTCCATTCGAAATGCCCAGGTCTTTTACCGGGAACATCATACTGAACTGGTGCCACTACCTCTAGCAAATCAGGATAGCACAGGGACCGAAAGTAACTCGCTACCTGGCGGGGCAAAAGCCGCGAGGCGGCGTGTCCGCAGGACCCTTGTCACGCAGGTCGCCATGCCTTCGAGGTCACTTGCCGACAAATGGATGCACTCGCATTCGCGATTCCGTCAATTCTTTAACGTCCAGCTCTCCGTCGTGGTTTGTGTCCAACCTTTCGAACTCCGCTTCCATGAACTTCATCCATTCTTGCTTGGAGATCTTGCCGTTCTTATCCGTGTCCATCGCGAGCAGTAGTTGTTTGGCCGCCTCGGTTGCGATGGCAAGCTTCTTTTCTTTTTCAGCTTTTTCAGCCGCCGGCGTTGGAGCAACTACGCCCGTTGCTTTCTCGGGTTGGCCTGTGCCGGCATTGACTACCAAAGCGCCGCCTAAGAATAGCGCGGCGATGCAGGCGAGAACAATCGGCCAGAGCTTAAACATGATTCCACCCCCACTTGAAATTGCTTGATCAGGTGCAGAAGGCTTCCTCGCGAGGAAACCCACAATTCGATACTACTGCGAATCCAGAGTTGCTGCGGCCACTGGCAGCTGCCCAGGTGAATCCGCTCTAGAACTTAACCATTACATCGATGTCAACCAACGACTCGTCCCGACGCAGATCGGGTTTCCATAAGCTGCTACCTTGTGATTGGCACGCCGTGTTCGCCAACGATAAGTTTGCGGCCAGTGGCAGCGCCGCGTTGTCCCCAAAGCCGGTGTTGCCTCCGTTCATGCAAGCATAGAACTGGGGAAATCCGTTGTTGGTATAAGGCACACCGGTCGAGCCCGGCGGGGTAACGCCGTTCTTGCCAGACCAATACGGCACATTGGCATGGCGGTAATCGTACTCCCAGCGGAAAGTGAGCCACTGCCTGGGCATGTAATCGTACGTGATCGACGAATCCCAGGCCTTGAATGAGTCCCCGGGATTCCCGGTAAAGTAGGGTGCGTTGATGGCCGCGGACGAGGCAGTTTCACCATTGATGGGCGGGAGCAGGACCAGATAGCGCCCCGGGTTGTTGATCAGACCGGCGCCGATGGTTAATCCGAAGGTATCCTTCTTGAACCAAGTACGGTCGTAAACCATGAAGCCGACAAAACTCTGCTTAGGATCGATTCCCCCCTTTATAAAATTGGCATTTTGGCCCGGTAAGGCGTTCGCGTCCTTCTTGTCCCCGAGGCAGGCCACGCCTTGTTGGTACCCGCCTGAGAAATATTGGCTTGCCGGATACGTGTTGCTGGGGCCGAATTCACAACCCATATCGCCGGTGAACGAGAAGGCCATTTTGTCGAGCGTTTTTCCCGGTTTGTCGTAATACTTGATCTCGAGGCTGTCGTCGGTGTGGATGCGGCCGCGGTTAAATGTGTACAGGTCGTCGTGGCCGATACCGTAGTTGTTGGAGATGATGTTCATCCAAGGCCTCGGAGTGTACTTGATCTGCCCTCCAATACCCTTCCTTGAATTGGACGAGCCGTACGATTGCCATCCATTGATGAACCAAGGCTCAATTTTCAGGTGTGGAGTGGGGAAGATCTGGATCCGCAAGCCCTGGAAGAACCACGGCGTGTTGGAGGAAACGTACGAAGGCTGGTAGGCCCAGTTATCGAAGTTGTAATAGCTGAACAGGCCGATGTACGACATGAAAATTCCCGCGTCAATATTGATCCCGTTCAACGCGTTAATGTGATAGCCGCCGTAGGCTTCCGCCAAGTAACGGTCGGCGTCGGCGATGTTCCATTGTCCCTTGGAGTAGCTGGGGTCATTGCGGATGGTCGCCGTTGAATACATGCCAAACTGAGTCATGAAGCGGGCGCGAACGTTGTCCAGGTGGAAGTCGCCGCCGAGGCCGAGCTGCTCCAACTGCAGTTCGTTCGAGCGAAACAGTTCGCTCGACCCGCCCATCGAGTTGTCTACCGGTTTGTTGAAATCGTAGGTATAGGTAAGGTCGGCCCGGATCTCCGGGGTGAAGAACTTTGAATCAAAGGCGACGTCTTTGTTGCGCGGGTTGCCGTTGAGCCAAGTCCAGTCCCAATCCGAAAAAGGATCGATCTTGGGCTTTTTCGTGGGCGGAACGACGGTCGAGGAAGAGGAATCGCTCGACATTTGCGCCACCGCTGCCTGAGCCGGTGCCGCCGCCGGGACCGCAGCCGGTGCTGCAGCCGGCAAGGCTAGAGCGCCTCTTGCCGGAGGTGCCGCCGCCGGAGACGCCTCTTTCGCCGCCGCCGCTGTATGGCTCTTCAGTTCCGCTTCGAGCACCTCGATGCGCGCCTTCATAGCGGCCAGCTCTTTCGCGATATCGACGGCGACCGGATCTGGGGGTGGCGCGGGTCGGGCGGGCGATACATCAGGGGCAGCCGGCGGATCGTTGAGGGCGGCGATTTTTGCAGGGGCAGAAGGTTGCGCCTGAATCTGCGCGTGACAGCGCGGAGCCTGAACAACTGCGAGGCTCAAAACAAGCAGTGGAGACAAAGTTGAAACCGCAACGGCCTTGCGCAATAGAGTTCTCATGATTTTCAAGTTTGAATCCTTTCCGGTCCGAAGTCCGGTTCTCTTTACTGAATGACAGTCGCCCAGACTGACTAAATGGCCAAAGGACTTTCGCCTGCCGCTTTTCTTCGTGGTGGACGCTCCATCACATCCGAAAACTCATAAAGATCGGGTAAAAAGTTCATAAAGAGCACATAAAAACTTTCGAGATAGAACGGCCTGGCGAACAAGCGGCGTTACAAAGTCGCTTTGACATGGACAACCTAAAGGGAGCGCGCTGTTCAGTCCAATAGATAATTCTTCTGCGGCCAATCGCAACTTAGCCGCGAGACAAAAACTTATAGCGGTCATAAGCGGAACCGTACCAGCAAAATCGCGCCTGGCGGCGTGCTGTCTACAAACCACAACAGTCAGCTAGGACAGTCTTGTAGTGTAGGCAGGATCTCAGCTTTGCGGGATTCAGGTTTAGTGCTCGTGTTCATGGCGAGAATGTCCATGAAGGTGAGGATGTGAGTGCACGACGCCGCCGTGGGAATGGCGATGGGCGTGAATGAGGTTTGCCCTCAGAAGCAAGTCAGTGTTTGAGAGA
>JBEKWX010000156.1:0-7984 GCA_049512675.1 Terriglobales bacterium
CGATGACGCCAGCCTCCACACACTCCGCTTCTCTGGGCAGATGAAAAGTATGACGCAGCATCAGAGCGACCGAAAGGATGGCGCCTAACGGATTAGCGACACCCTTACCTGCGATGTCGGGAGCCGATCCGTGCACAGGTTCATAGAGACCGACCGGCCCTCCGATGCTGGCCGAAGCAAGCAGGCCAAGCGAGCCCACGACTCCCCCAGCTAGATCGGAAAGGATGTCGCCGAACATGTTCTCGGTGAGGATGACGTCGAATTCGGTGGGCTTGAGGACCAGCGTCATCGCGGCCGAGTCCACGTACATGTGCGAGAGCTGCACATCGGAAAATTCGCGGCCGACGCGAGTCACGACTTCGCGCCACAGACGCGAGCACTCCAGAACATTTGACTTGTCAACGGAGAGCACGCGCCGGCGGCGAGTGCGAGCGAGCTGGAAGGCAACGCGGGCGATGCGCTCGATCTCCGGCTCACTGTAGCGCATGGTGTTGATCGCCTGGCGCGCGCCCGGAGCACCCTCGCCTTCACCCTCAATCGAGCGAGGCTGCCCAAAATACAATCCGCCCAGCAGTTCGCGCACGATGAGGATGTCGGTTCCCTTGACGATTTCTTCCCGCAGAGGCGAACAGGCAGCCAGCGACGGATAAAATACAGCGGGCCGGAGATTGGCGAACGCTCCAAGTTCCTGGCGAAGGCGCAGCAGTCCAGCTTCGGGGCGAAGTTCGCGAGGATTGTGATCGAAGGCTGGGCTCCCGACCGCTCCAAGCAGCACCGCCTGCGAGGCGAGGCAGGCCTGAATGGTGGCGTCCGGCAAGGGATTACCGAACTTCTCCAGAGCGACGCCGCCGATTTCCTTTTCGTCAAGCTCGAGATCGTGGCCAAATCCACTGACCACTTCTTCCAGAACACAAATGGCTTGGGATGTGACTTCAGGTCCTATTCCGTCTCCGGGTAGGGAAGTAACATTGAGTTGCATGGGATTCCTCGGTTCGTTGAACGGATATTCGTTGACGGATGTTTCGCACAGAATACACCAGGAAAGGCCGCTGTGCTAGAACACTTGGGGAGGTCCTGGTTGGGGGTTACACACCCCAGAGATATTCTTCCGGTTCTCTGTGTTGATCGCGGTGATGTTCGCTGTAATGCTCGCTGTAACAATGACCGATGAAGGGGATCAACACCTCGCCTGGCTTGCGCTGCCGGATACATGAACCGGAAGCGCCTCATTGGAATTAGCGGCACCGGAGACGGCGCGGGGCAGAGACAAGCCGGCTGCGGCGGGCGGAAACTTCCTGCCCTGGCTGCCCGCAACCTCCCTGTTGCGGACCTCGCCACTTCTAACGCCGCCGCTCGTAACGTCTCGAATCAGTTCGAGCAAATGGCTGTCCTGAACCTTTTTAATGCGGTCGGCAAGAACCACAAACCGGCGATAGACCTCATCGAGCTCGCGCCGCTCAAACTGGTGTCCCAGTTGTTCGCACCGCAGAGCCAGCGCGTGGCGGCCGGAGTGCTTGCCCAGCACCAGCCGCGAATCGGGCACGCCCACCGACTGCGGCGTCATGATTTCATAGGTCAGCGGATTCTTCAGCATGCCATCCTGGTGGATTCCCGCCTCGTGCGCAAACGCATTGCGGCCGGTGATGGCCTTGTTCGGCTGCACCGGAACCCGTGTGATCTCCGCCAACATCTGGCTGGAAGAATAGAGCTGCTCGCTGGCGACGCCGGTTTCGAAAGCATAGCGGTCAGGGCGCACCCGCATAGCCATGACGATTTCTTCCAGAGACGCATTGCCGGCGCGCTCGCCGATGCCGTTGATGGTGCACTCCACCTGGCGCGCCCCGTTCTGCACTCCCGCAAGCGAGTTCGCGACCGCCAGGCCGAGGTCGTTGTGGCAGTGCGTGGAGATCGTTGCTTTATCGATGCCGGCCACATTCTCATATAGTGCCCGGATGAGTTGGCCGTATTCCTCCGGCATGGTGTAACCGACGGTATCGGGAATGTTGACAGTGGTTGCGCCCGCCGCGATCACGGCTTCGACCACCTCGCAGAGAAACGGAATGTCGGTGCGGGTGGCATCTTCGGGCGAGAATTCCACGTCGGCGCAAAGAGACTTGGCGTGCCGAACCGCTTCTCGCGCCTGCTCCAGGCACCGCTCCCGCGTGATGCGCAGCTTGTATTTCAGATGAATGTCGGAGGTTGCCAGAAAAACGTGGATGCGCGGGTGCGCGGCTCCCCGCAACGCCTGCCAAGCACGGTCCACATCGCCCGTACAAGCGCGAGCCAGGCCCGCGATGATGGGCCGCCGCACCGAGGCCGCGATCCGTTGCACCGCCTCGAAGTCGCCATCGGAGGCGATGGGAAACCCGGCCTCGATCACGTCCACGCCGAGGCGCTCAAGTTGCTGGGCCAGGCGCAACTTCTCCTGCACATTCATGCTGCAGCCCGGCGACTGCTCGCCGTCACGAAGCGTGGTGTCAAAGATAGTAATGCGCGCCCGATCCATGAATTTCGTACCTCCGGGAAAGTTATCTGTCTACTCTATCGGCGGATCGGAGTGAAGAAAAGATTATTATATTTACAGAATCATTAACAATAGTTATATTATTAGCTAAACTTATGGCGTACGTATAATTCATAACTGCTATCAGTTCTCCCCTGAGAACCTCTGTGCCCCCTGTGGTTAAGGTTTTCTTACCGCCGCGCACAGA
Organism: Terriglobales bacterium; assembly: GCA_049512675.1. Classification (GTDB taxonomy): domain Bacteria; phylum Acidobacteriota; class Terriglobia; order Terriglobales; family Acidobacteriaceae; genus Acidiflorens. Next base: position 2,712 of record JBEKWX010000156.1, read on the forward strand.
GGTTCACAGGGGAAACCTGAGGAGCGAGACCTGCCCCCATGGACCTGTCGCAACTAGAAGTCTTCCTCACGTTAGCGCGCGAGCGCCGCTTTTCGCGGGCGGCCGAAAAGCTGTTCCGCACGCAATCGGCGGTAAGCCAGACCATCCGCAAGCTAGAGCTGGAGATAGGCGAGCCGCTGTTCGACCGTTCTTCGCGCGAGGGCGTACTAACCGACGCCGGACGCGTCCTGCAGGAATACGCCGAAAAGTTGCTCAACCTCCGGCAGGACGCACAGACGGCGCTGGTGGAGATGCGCGAGTTACAGAAGGGCCAGTTGGCCATCGCCGCCAATGAATTTACCGCGCTCTACCTGTTGCCTGTACTGGGCGAGTTTCGCCGCCTCCATCCCGCCATCAAGATCACGGTGCGGCGTTCGCTGGGCAGTCACATTCCCGACGATCTGCTAAAGCACAATGTGGAACTAGGAGTACTCTCCTACGATCCGCAGGAACCGCAGTTGCGCTCGGCGGTGGTCTATCTGGACGAGTTGGTCCTGGTCGTTCCTCCGGGCCATCCCCTGGCCTCGGCGGCGGAAGTCACCGTCCGCCAACTGGGCGCGGAGTCGTTCGTAGCCCACATCGTAGCGTCGCCGTATCGCGACAAAGTGATCGAAGCCTTCCACCGCCACAAAACTCCGCTACACATGGACGTGGAACTGCCCACGCTGCAAGCCATCAAGCGTTTCGTGTGCATGGGGAACGGGGTAGCGCTGGTGCCCGAGATCAGCGTTGAAACTGAGATCAGCCGAGGAGATCTGGTGCGCGTCCCGGTGCGCGACCTTCATTTTCAACGCAAGCTGCGCCTGGTGTATCGGCAGGAATCCGCGCTGTCGCACGCCGGAAGAGCATTCTTGAAAGTGGCGGAGCAGGTGGCAAAAGACAGAGGCGGCCGTTATCGCTTCCAGCGAGAAAAGTAATCGATCTGAGCCAGTGGAGCGACGGGCGTCCCCGCCCGTCCGCAGCGCTCAGTTCTTGCGTTTTGATGAATCCACGGCAGGAACCAGCGGCCGCCGCAACGGCACAATCGCGCCTTTCGAAGGATCGGCGGCAGCCGAGGCCCGAGTAAGCACCTCGTGCTGAATGTATTGCACAAATTCCTGTATTTGCCGCTGCATCTCCTCCATGCGCTCGCGCATTTGCAGGATGATAGCGATGCCGCTGATGTTGACGCCTAGATCGCGCGCCAATGACAGAATGAACTCCAGCCGCTGCAAATCTTCATCCGTATAAAGCCGGGTGTTGCCTTCAGTGCGGCTAGGCTTGAGCAGCCCCTCGCGCTCGTAGAGGCGCAAGGTCTGAGGATGAATCTCATACATCTCAGCCACCGCCGAGATCATGTACGCGCCCTTGGATTTACGTTTGGTCATTGCCGCTGTTCACTAATGTATAACAGCCCGGCCAAGTTGTGACGGAGTCGGGAGGTTTGGAAAGAAAAGGAAAAGAAAGGTTGTGTGGTGGCGGGGCTATGCCCCGCCAGGACGGGGCGAAGCCCCGTCCCCACACAGACACTGACGCTACCCCGCCAACTCTGGTTTAGGCGCAGCTGCAGCCCATCCCGCCGGCTTCAGCGCATGGTTGATCAGGTGGGCGACCACGCCAGCGCCGATCAGGATCAGTCCAAACAAGAGCGAGCTCATGCCAAGTACGACTTCATGCTCGCTGCGAACGATGGCAAATCCCAGCAGCAGAACCGGAGGAATGCCCACGGCAATCGCTCCCAACAGCCCGCCCGGCACGCGGAACGGCCGTTTCAATTCCGGCTCGCGAATCCGCAAGCAGATCAGCGCGACAAATTCGAGCGTCAGGCTAGCGCCATAAATCATGATGTCAAGCGTGACCAGCCGTTCGAAGCCAAGATTCAAAGCCAGTCCCCACCCAATCGCCAGCGCCAGAATCGCAACCCAGGGAGCGCGCGATTTAGGGTGCAGCTTGCCAAAAACTTTCGGCAGCATGCCATCCTGAGCCATGGCCAGCGGCAGCCGCGAGTAGCTCATAACCAGCGCATTGAACATGCCAAAGCCGCTCATCATGCCGCCCGCCACCAGCGCGATCCGCAGCATCGGACCACCCATCAACTGCGCAACGTCGGCCCAAGCGCCGGTTTCCCAGGCGCTGGCCGGAAGCCCGGTGATCCACATGGCGGCAAACGGAAGCACATAAGTGATGCAGACAATGGCCACCGCGACCAGCATGGCGCGGGGATAAGTCCGCTGCGGCCGCTCCACTTCGGTAGCAATGGTAGAGGCGTTGTCCCATCCCATATAGTTCCACATGCAGATGAGCAGCCCGCCGAGAATGTCAACATTCGAAGTGGTCGGCTTGGTAACCGCATTGGCCAGTGCGTGAATCTTGAAAGGCGCCAAAACAAAAATAGCCGCGAACGGAGCCGACAGGGCAAAGAACAGCCACAGCGAGGTCGTCGAGACGACCTTCACGCCCATGATATTAAGGACAGCGCACACAATCACCACGCCCAGCGCCACGGCCACGCCGCGATGGTTCTCCTGGAACCAGGGAAACATGCGTGTGAGATACGCAACAAACAGCGTGGGGTAAATAGCCATATCGAAAATGGACGCGACCAGCGACAGCCACGCTTCCTGAAATCCCCAGAAATTTCCCATGGCGCGGCGCACCCAGGCGTAGTAGCCGCCTTCAAAGGGCAAAGCGCTAGAAAGCTCGCCGATCATAAACGCGGTGGGGAGGCTCCAGAGAAGCGGGGTGAGCAGCAGGATGAGAATCGCTTTGCCATAGCCGGCGCCGTGGACGATGTCTTCGGTGCCATAGGTTCCGCCCGAGACCATAAAGAAGGTCGCGGCGACCAGGGGCCAAAGCGTGAGGCGGATAGAACTTTTCTTCGTCTTCTTGATCTGAGGACCGGCGGCAGGAATCAAGCTAGGCTGCGAGATGTTGGCTGGTGCGGTAGCCGTTGCCAATTTCTATGGCTTCCTCCTCAGGCGACTCACTCTCACCACCGCGTCCCTTGACTTTCTTTACGCGGCTCCCAGGGTGAACTGCGATTCCCGGGCATTTTCGGCGAAGTTAGTTCGCAAGAGTGAGATTACGGCAAATTTCCACAGATGCAAGAATTTTCTGAGAAAAATCGAAAAAATTTTGCCAGGAGGGCCAGTACGGAGGTAACGCGGAAAAACAAACCTGACCGCGCCGAAGAGCCGAGAAAGAGCCGAGGTCACCCGCGACGCTGGAGCGACGGGCGCCTCGCCCGTCCCGCCGTGCGTCCCGACCGATCGCAAAAGACTGGAATGCGCAGCGCGACTTGATGTATAACGCTCAGGGGCTTTTCAGCTTGAATACTCCCAGGAGGCACCAGCTATGAGGACAGTCGCGATCGCCGTTCTGTGTGTTTGCGCCGGTTTACTGCTTGCCCAATCGGGGGCGCACCAGAATGCATTCACCCCGGAACAGATCAAATACGGACCGCCACCGTCGTTTGTTGCTCCCGGCGCGCAGCTAGCCGTGCTGGAGGGCGACCCAACCGCGAGTACCGGCGATTACACCGTCCGGCTCAAGATGCCCAACGGCTACAAGATCGCGCCGCACTGGCATCCCAACCGCGAAAATGTGACGGTAATCACAGGGAATTTCAAGGTCGGGATGGGCGATCAGTGGGATGAGGTCAAGATGATGACCTTCCCTGCAGGCAGCTTCGCGTATCTCGATCCCGACATGCACCACTATGCGATGGCCTCGGGAGAAGTGGTGGTGCAGGTTCATGGGATGTCGCCGCTGCGATTTAACTATGTGAATCCGGCGGACGATCCAAGTAAGAAGTAAGTGGAGAGCCGGCTCACGAATATTCCCACCGTCGCGCCAGCCTGCGGGCGATGGCAAAGAGCACGACGCCGACCGAAAGCAGCACCAGCACCTGCGGCCAGAGGTGTGAAACCGGCTCATCCCGCCAGAAGACCTTCGTGAACCCGTCGATTGCCCAGGCGTTGATAGTCAGCAAGCCCGCCTTCTGCATCGCTTCCGACATGAAATAACGCGGGAACATACTTCCGCCAATCGAGGACATGAGCAGGATCACGAGCGTCGAGAGCGGACCCAATTGCGCGCGCGTGCTGCATATGCTGGCCAGCAGCATGCCGAAGGCTCCCACCGCAAAGGCCGTAGACAGCCCCATGACCACAAAGCCGGGAATATGCGACATGAAATCGACTTTGAAAACCAGCCATGCCCAGGTAAACATAAGGACCAATTGCGAGAACGCCAGCAACACGCAGTAACAGAGCTTTCCGCCCAGCAGCGTTCCCATGGTGACGCGCGAACTCAGCACCCGGTCCAGCGTTCCACTCTCGGCCTCGTCCAGGAGCGACCCGCCCGCACCGCTGGCGGTGAAGAGCAGAAACATCACCCCAACGGCCGCAGCGTAGAAAGACACCATCTTATTGTTCTTGTTCTCGCCGACCACATCGCGGGTGGTCACGGGAATCGGCATGCCGCGGTCGGAATCGGCAGGCGCTGCGTCTTGGCCGCCGCTGTCCGCACTTGTCCGCTTACGCAGTTCTTCAAGCCCCGCGTCGATTTTCTTCTTTTGTTCTGGAGTAAACCCGCCGGCGTACTTGTCCATGTACTTCGATCCCTGCTCCGCCATGACGTCCGGCATCGAGGTCATGGCAACTTTCTGGAGCAGCCCGGCGATCACCTGTGGCGCAACCATATCGCTGCTGTCTTTCAGCAACTGGATCGTCGGCTGGTTCGGATTGGGTGCGCCGAATGAAATCGGATTTTTTCCGAAGCCCTGCGGGATGACAAGGGCCACCGGCGCAGTTCCGGCTTTCACCGCGGCTTCTGCGGTTGCGGCCGTGTATTCCGGCTGCTCCGCGCCTTGTTTTGGCGCCGGCCTTTTCTTTACCGAAAGCGATCCTTCCCGCTCCAGGCCCCGGACCAAGCTTCGCGACGATGCGCTATGGTCTTCATCGACCACCAGCAGGCTGACTTTGGGCGTGGTGTCATGTTGCCCGCCGAAGATCACGGCAAAGATGCTGAAGAACCCGATTGGCAGGATGAAGCTCAGCGCCAGGGCACCGCGGTCGCGGCGCAAGGCGATCAGTCCGGTGCGCACAATGGGCAGAATCAATCGCGTAACTCCCTTCCGGTCAAGTGCAGGAATACGGATTCAAGGTTGGGTTTCCTAAGCGAGATGTCTGCCAGTTCATGTCCAGCTTTGGCCGCGGATTCAAGCAATCCGGCAATTTCAGTCGCATGCTCGA
>JBEKWX010000157.1:0-7972 GCA_049512675.1 Terriglobales bacterium
GACTGGGAAGCGGCCAAGCCGCAACTGCCGGGTTACCGGCCTGACCTTTCGCCCGCTCCGAAGGAGTATGAACAGGCGCTGGAGTTGATCCACAATTCGAAGCGGCCGGTGATCCTTGCCGGCCACGGCATCATCATTTCTGGGGCCATGCGCGAGGTGCGCGATTTTGCCGAGCGCGCCGGGATTCCGGTCGCACTCACACTGCTCGGCCTGGGTGCGCTCCCCGCATCGCACCCGCTTAATCTGGGCATGATGGGCATGCACGGGGAAGCCTGGGTGAATCATACAATTCAGGAAGCGGATCTGCTGCTGGCCTTCGGCATGCGCTTCGACGACCGCGTCACCGGCGCGCTGAAAACCTACGCGCCCAACGCCAAGAAGATTCACATCGAGATCGATCCCGCAGAGATCAACAAGAACGTCAAGGTCGACGTTCCGCTGGTCGGCGACTTGCGGGAAGTTTTGCTGGAGTTGTTGCCGCACATCGAATCCATCGATCGTAGTGAGTGGCTGGATTCCATCGACCGGCTGAAGGGCGATTCCGCGGTGCGCGACATCCAGAACCTGCCCGACAGCGGCCATCTGTATGCCGCCCATGTCATTAATGATTTGTGGCACCAGACGCGCGACGGCAACACCATCGTGGTCACCGACGTCGGGCAGCACCAGATGTGGGAGGCGCAGTACTACAAGCATGAGCGTCCGCGCTCGCTCATTACTTCCGGCGGATTGGGCACGATGGGTTTCGCGTTGCCGGCCGCCATCGGCGCCAAAGTTGCTTGCCCGGAGGCCGAGGTCTGGGTGGTGGTGGGCGATGGCGGATTCCAGATGACTATGTGCGAACTGGCGACGATCGTGCAGGAAAACCTGAAGATCCATATCGCCATCATCAACAACGGCTTTCTCGGCATGGTGCGGCAGTGGCAGGAATTTTTCTACGACCGCAACTATGCGGCGACGCCCTTGCTCAATCCGGATTTCGCAAAGCTGGCGCAGGCTTACGGCGTACGGAGCGCGACGGTCTCGAGGCGGTCCGAGGTCGTGCCTGCAGTTGAAGCCGCGCGCCAGCACGAGGGGCCGATGCTGATCAATTTCAAGGTGGAACAGGAAGACACTGTGTATCCGATGGTCGCGGCGGGGGCGGCGTTGCACGACATGATCCGGCGGCCCAGCCCGATCGTCGAGACGGCCGAGGACTAATGAAGATGCTACTAGCTACTGGCTACTGGCTAAGAGCTGAAACGAAAACAATATGCTGAATACATTCATGGTGTACGTCGAAAATAAACCGGGTGTGCTTACTCGCGTGGCTTCGCTGTTTCGCCGCCGCGCCTTCAATATCGATTCGCTGACGGTGGGGCGGACTGAAAAACCAGAGGTGTCGCGCATGACCATTACCGTCGACGCCGACCGCGACCAGGCCCGCCGCATCGAGGCCAATTTATACAAACTGGTAAACGTGTTACTGGTCGAGAACATCACCAATCAACCGGCCATTGTCCGGGACCTGGCCATGATCCGGGTGGCGGCCACTCACGATGCTCGGTCTCACGTGCTGGAACTGGCCAGCGTGTTTCGGGCGCGGGTGGTTGATGTCGCTACGGAATCGCTGACCATCGAAATCACTGGCGGAGAAGACAAGATCGATGGACTGCTCGAAGTGCTGCGTCCATACGGTGTATTGGAGATGGTGCGCACCGGCATCGTCGCCATGCGACGTGGCAGCAAGTCTGCCGACGCGGCTTCGACGACGGAGAATATGACGCAAGGCGTCGCAAGTGACGATGTCTCCTATTCGGTGTAAGAGAGCCGATTGACGGAAGCGCCACGGTGAATTCGGTTTTCGGCGCCGAGAGGATCGCCGCACCCGCCACGACCTAAGAGCTTGAGAAGGGCCTTTGTCGTTGAAGAACTGTTAAAACCATCGTCGACTAAAGGCTGAATCGATTGACTGGCGCTGGGTTTGCTCGGTTTTTGCTGGTTTCTTCTCCCCTCTTTGGGGGTCGGATGGTTAAATCGAACGCGGACCTTAGAGACACTGCCAACTCCACGCCTTTCATTGACTTGCCCGGTCAAGAGACGTAACATTTCCCGCCAGTGATCGGCCAAACCATCTCGCGCTACCACATCGTTGAGAAACTTGGGGGCGGCGGTATGGGCGTCGTTTACAAGGCCGAGGACACCGAGCTAGGGCGTTTCGTTGCGCTCAAGTTCCTGCCGGATGACGTGTCCGAAGACCCGCAGGTATTGGAGCGTTTTCGACGTGAAGCCCGCGCGGCATCGGCGCTAAACCACCCCAACATCTGCACGATTTACGACATCGGCAAGAGTGGTGAGCAGTCGTTCATCGCCATGGAGTTTCTGGACGGGATGACGCTGAAGTACCGCATCGCCGGAAAGCCCATCGACACCGATGTTTTGCTCGGTCTGGCGATTGACATCGCCGACGCGCTCGACGCCGCTCACGCTGCAGGCATCGTCCACCGCGACATCAAGCCCGCGAACATTTTCGTGACCAAACGTGGGCACGCGAAGATCCTGGATTTCGGGCTGGCGAAAGTCAGTCTGGCAGGCAGTTCTTCGAGCAAAATTGCATCTCTTAACACGCAGACGGTGGACGCGGATCATCTGACCAGCCCCGGTTCCGCGCTCGGCACTGTCGCGTATATGTCGCCGGAGCAGGCGCGGGCGAAGGATCTGGATGCACGGAGCGATCTGTTCTCCTTCGGCGCTGTGCTGTACGAGATGGCAACAGGGATGTTGCCCTTCCGTGGCGAGAGTTCTGCGGTCATCTTCAAAGCCATTCTGGACGCGGAACCCACGCCAGTGGTAAGGCTGAATCCCGATGTGCCAGCCGAACTGGAACGGATCATCAACAAAGCGATGGAGAAAGATCGGGAGATGCGCTACCAGCACGCTGCGGACATGCGGGCCGACCTAAAGCGGCTGAAACGGGAAACGGAATCTCGGCACGGTGTACCAGTTAGTTCGGGGACGGTGGCGGTCGCACAGGAAAGCGGTGCACAACCAATTGCGCAACCGCCCGTGTCGGGACCATCATCGTCGGCCGCATCTTCCGCGACTATGGCGGCGGCGATGCCGACGCAGCCCGTACGTACCTCCGGACAAACAACGAGCAGTTCCGCAGTCGCGGCCGCCAAAAAACATAAATTGGGAGTTGCCGTCGGTGCGATCGCCGCGCTGGTTATTCTGGGTGCGGCTGGATTTGGTGTCTATTCCATCCTGCACCGCGCCGTTTCCACGCCTTTCCAGAACTTTGCTATCGCGCAGGTCACTAATTCCAGCCGGGCCGTCGTTGCCGCCATATCTCCCGATGCAAAGTATGTGCTAACGGTGATGAACGACAAAGGGTTGAACAGCCTCTGGCTGCGTAACGTGGCGACGGGAAGCGACACCCAAGTAGTTCCGCCTTCGGCCACCATTCCCAACGTCGCGTTCTCGCCGGACGGAGACTACATCTATTTCCGCAAGGCCGAGAATGCCATCGCCAGCGATTTCAATGTCTATCGCACCCCGGTGTTAGGCGGTACGCCAAAGGCCGTGGTCCACGACGTGGATACTGCCTTCACGTTTTCTCCCGACGGACGCCGGATGGCCTACTTCCGCGCCAACAATCCGGAAACTGCCAAGTATCGCCTGCTCAGTGCCAACCTAGACGGCAGTGATGAAAAAGTGCTGCGCATTGCGCCCCTGCAGGAAGGGATGGCACGTTGGCTGGCGTGGTCTCCCGATGGCAAGGAGATCGCCTTTCCCGCGTCCCAACCGGGCGAGGCTCTTGGGGGGATCAATCTGTTCGATTTGGATACAGGAAAAATACAAACCCTCGCCTTTGCCGATAAAGAGGTTTGGGAAATGACCTGGTCGGCTGGTGGGGATGGCTTGTTTGTCATCTATCAACAAAAAGGGCCTAACTTCAACCGCCGCCAGATCGGCTACGTCGCCCTGGCGGAAGGCCAGTTGCGTCCCATTTCGCGTGACACCAATAGCTATGCGACTTTGAGTCTCTCGGCCGATGGCAAAACCTTGGCCACGGTGCAGCGAAAAGTGGTCAGCAACTTTTATGTTTTGCCCGGCGAAGGGAGCACGTCCGGCGACCTCAACCCGTTAGCTTCCAGTGGAGAACATATCCAGTTTTTCAATTGGACGTCCGATGGAGCCTTGCTAACTTCCGACCCATCCCAGCTCGTGCGCATGGATGCCAACGGAAACAATCCCAACCAACTGATCAGCGATCAGGCGGCGAGCATTCTCAGCATCTCGCAGTGCGGTGCTTACATAGTTTTTCCCTGGGCATTTCATGACAGCAACTCGATCAGCGTCTGGCGTGTCAATGCGGACGGCTCCCATCCTATGAAACTGGCAGACGGCAGGTTTGACACGTTTCCGGTGTGCTCGGCCAATCAGAACTGGGTTTACTACTTTACTGACACGAAACAGCTTTGGCGGGTACCCCTGGATGGCTCGGGCAAACCGGAACCAATTCCCGGCAGCAGCATCCCTGGCGCATTTCTGGCGGGGCGGGGAATGGGCATTTCGCCCGATGGAAAAACCCTGGCGTATGTCGTCATAATGATCACTCCAGAAAACCAGGCCGACATTGAGAAAATCGCGATGTTGGATGTAGCAACTCTCAGTTCACCGCGTCTGCTGCAAGCCAATCCGCGAATTTCGAAAGGCGTGCAATTCACCGCTGATGGAAAGGCCGTCGCCTACCCCGTCGCCGAGAATGGTGTGGATAACGTCTGGATCCAGCCCATCGATGGCACTCCTGGGCGCCAGCTTACCCACTTCAATTCCGAGCAAATCTACTCGTTTCACTGGTCGCCGGATGGCAAGAATCTCGGCATCCTGCGCGGCCACACCGACTCCGACGTCGTCCTTCTACAAGAATCCAAGCCCTAGATTGTTAGTGCAACGGCGATGTTTCGCCAACAGCTCTTTGGAGATGACCGCCAACTCCACGGCCTTCATTGACTTGCCCGCGCCACCGACGTAAGATTCGCGCCAGTGATCGACCAAACCATCTCGCACTACCGCATCGTCGAGAAACTCGGCGGCGGCGGCATGGGTGTTGTGTACAAGGCCGAGGATTTGAAACTCGGCCGTTTCGTCGCCCTCAAATTTCTGCCCGATGACGTGGCGAAAGACTCGCAGGCGCTGGCCCGTTTCCAGCGCGAGGCCAAAGCCGCCTCTGCGCTGAATCACCCCAATATCTGCACCATCTACGAGATTGACGATCAGGGCGGGCAGGCGTTCATCGCCATGGAGTATCTGGAAGGCGTCACGCTTAAGCACAAGATTGCTGGGAAGCCGTTGGAAATCGAAACCGTGTTGGATTTGGGCATCCAGATCGCCGACGCACTGGACGCGGCACACGCCAAAGGAATCATTCATCGCGACATCAAGCCGGCGAACATTTTTGTCACCGCCCGCGGACAGGCAAAAATTCTCGACTTCGGTTTGGCCAAAGTCACCGCCAGGCCCGGGAGCGGCGGCATGAGCGCCCCGACACTCGATGTGGAGGACCATCTCACCAGCCCGGGCAGTGCGGTCGGCACGGTCGCCTACATGTCGCCGGAGCAGGCGCGCGGCGAAGAGTTAGACGCGCGTACTGACCTGTTCTCCTTTGGCCTGGTTCTGTACGAGATGGCAACCGCGCGTCCGGCATTCTCCGGCGGAACTTCCGCCGTGATTTTCGATGCCATTCTGCACAAGGCCCCGGTCTCTCCTCTGCGGCTCAATCCCGAACTTCCCCCGGAACTCGATCGCATCATCAACAAGGCCCTGGAAAAAGATCCCGAACTGCGCTACCAATCGGGCGCCGAATTGCGGGGTGACCTGAAACGCTCGAAACGCGATTCAGGCTCCGGACGTTCCAGCAGCGCTTCGACCAGTGCCCTCGATGTGGCTGCTCCTCGGTCTGCGAGTGGCGCCACAGTCGCAGTGGCCGGGGCAACGAAACCGTCGCATAAACTCTCCGCTGCTGCAGCGGCCATCGTCGCGGTCATCTTGCTGTGCGTGCTGGCCGCGTACTACTTCCACAACTCATCCACTGGCCCGGCAAAGGTTGTTCAGATCAGCCATTGGAACAAACCAATGAACACCGCCGTTCTCTCTCCTGACGGCCACACCGTGGCATTCACCTCACCGGTCGCTGGTTTCGAACAGGTTTTCGTGATGCTGGCTTCGGGTGGAGAGCCGCTGCAACTCACCAACGATTCAGTCGGTAAGACTGTGGACAGCTTTTCGCCCGACGGCACTCAAATCTATTATTCCCTCGACTTCACGGTGGAAGAGATTCGCAGCGTGCCGACTCTAGGCGGCGCATCCACCGCCGTGGCTTCTGGATTCTCGCTGGCGATATCTCCGGACGGAAATTCTTTCTATTTCATAAAGGGACGCCGTGAAAATGCGGTATTCCGCAAGCCCAAAGCTGGACTGACGGAGGAAATGGTTTTTCGGGCCGCCGAGGGCTCGAGCCCGGTACGAATTCTGCCCTTTCCAGACGGCAAGGATCTGCTTGTCACCACTGGAAATGACACCGTCCAGGGCTCTACAAGTGTGGGGCTCTACCGCGTCAACCTAGCCACTCACGCTTCCCAGAAAATCGGCGAACTTTCCGCAAGTCCGACTAGCCTCGTTTGGAACGACCCGGGCAAGAGTTTCTTCTGCAGCCGCACGGTCAACGATGTCACCAATATCTGGGAATACCGCCTGTCCGATGGCAACCTCAGGCAAGTCACCTTTGGCGCAGGTCCTGATCTCTCACCCATGCCCAGCCCCGCCGCTAAAGGAATTTATTTTGTGAATGGAAGGCGATCGGGCGCCCTCACCGTTTACCACATAAAGACGAAGCAGTCGCTCGACTTAACACAGGAAGAGGGCACTCAGCCCGCTCTCTCCTGGGATGGTCGCCACATCATGTACATCACCCTCTCGGGCAACGCACAGCAGGGAGATATTTGGGCTTCCGACATCGACGGCAGCAACCGTGTCAAGATCGCCTCCGGAACAGAGCCTATAACCGTGGTGTTTACATCGGATGCTTCCAAGTTGGTGTTTGTCGTGAGAGAGAATGGCGCGCCAAAGGTCTACATCGTTAAAACCGATGGCACCAGCCTTCGCCAAATACCCTGGTCTGGGGCCTCGGTCGGTTATGGGGCGCCAAGTCCAGATCCGAATTTCTTTTACCTGGGAGGCCAGGAGACTGATTTATCAAAGGTCACGACCTGGAAAGTAAAAACGGACGGCTCAAGTGTCGAGAAATTAGTCGATAATTGCGGCGCGGTCTGGGATACATCGCCCGATGGGAAGTATCTGCTTACATCGCTCAACACTGGATCACAAACGATGGGCGTCAGTGAGTTCTCTTTGACTGATCGCAAATGTACTCCTTTACTGCCGGAGCTAGGCACTCTGGTCGTCCGTTTTGCCGGGGATGGCAAGGCGATCCTTTACATAGGCGCGTCGCGCGGGGAGACAACTATCTATCGCCAGCCGTGGCATGACGGAAAGCTGTCGGGCCCGGCGCAAGCGGCGGTCAAGCTCCCGTTTGCATTCAGCCAGGATTATTCCGGCAATGCCTACGAGTTTTCCAAAGACCTTTCCACGGTTGTTTACGCGCGCCCCGGCGGTCACGCCGACCTCTATCTGAGCCAGAAATGAATCTTCTCCGGGCAATGTAAAACGATAACGCCTCGCTCACAGTTGATCGCTGTAACGCGACATTTCCGAAAGCCATGCCGCCCCACAAAGATTCCCTCTTCTGGAAAGACGCCGACCCCGACATCCCCATCCTGAAGGAAGCCAAAGCGAAGTACGCGAAGCTGTGTTGTCTCGCCATGGCACACGGTGCATTCGACACCGTTGGCGCCATGCGGGCTGGCTTTCCATTGGTCATAAAACACCTTGTGGCAGCTGGAACAGGTATCCCCGGCTGGAATCAGCCGAT
>JBEKWX010000158.1:0-7962 GCA_049512675.1 Terriglobales bacterium
CGCAGGCAGATCGGGATTGAGCCGCAGGGCCGGGGCTGGCGCCGCATCCAGAATCGCTTTGAAGATCTCCGCCGAACTGCCGCCGCGAAACGGAAGCACGCCGGTTGCCATCTCGTAGAGCATCGCGCCGAAGGAGAACAGGTCGCTGCGAGCATCCACCTCTTTGGCTCGCGCCTGCTCCGGAGACATGTAGGCAACGGTGCCCATCGTCGACCCGGGACTGGTGAGGTGTTGTTCATCGAACGTGGCCGTCATCGCGTTGACCGAGGCAGCCGGACTGGAAGAACTGCTGGTGGGCAGCGCTTTGGCCAGTCCGAAATCCAGAATCTTGGCGTGGCCGCGTTTGGTGACAAAGACGTTGGCGGGCTTGATGTCGCGGTGGACAATGCCCTGGGAATGCGCCGCATCCAATCCGTCGGCCATCTCCATAGCCAGCGAGAGCACAGTCTCGTTATCCAACGGCTTTTCGGCAATCAGATGCTTCAGCGTCACGCCGTCCAGAAACTCCATGGCAATGAAAGTCTGTTCGCCGTGTTTGCCGATTTCGTAGATCGTGCAAATATTGGGATGATTCAGCGCAGACGCGGCGCGCGCCTCCCGGCGAAAGCGCTCCAGTGCTTGCGCGTCCCGCGAGAGTTCATCGGGCAGAAATTTCAGGGCGACGAAGCGTCCGAGTTCGATGTCCTCGGCCTTATACACCACGCCCATGCCGCCGCCGCCCAGCTTCTCAACGACGCGGTAGTGCGAAATGGTTTGCCCAATCATCGAACACTCCGCCTGTCAGGTCGTTTCATCTTACGGAGCAGCCCATTGCGCGTCAATGGAATGGATGCGCCTTCTCCAATCGAGTCGCAGAAATCGCCGGGTAGTGAAATAGTAAGTGCGACAGGAGGGCCTATGACGGATGGACAGTCTGGCAGAGTTCCAGCGGTCGCGCACGGGGCTCGATGGCCAGCGGCGGTAGCCTCGCTGGCTGTGGGCGCGGCGTTCCTCGCCTTGTGGTTCTGGCTGCTGCCGCAGTGGCTCGGTTTCCGCGTGGAAATGACGGGCGCCGCACATTGGCGATGGCTGGCTGCGCTTCCGTCGGCACTGGGATTCGCGGTTGCCCTGCGCTGCGTCTGGGACTTCGGGTGGACGGGACGCGGCACACCGGCCCCGATCGCTCCGCCGCAGCGCTTGGTAGTGGTAGGTTTCTACCGCCACGTTCGGAACCCCATGTACGTGGGCTTCGCCGTCGGCTGGATCGGGCTGTGGGTCGTGTTCGGACACGCCAACCCCGCAGCGATTGCCGCCGTGGCAGCCGTTGCCCTCGGCGTGCATCTATTCGTGGTCTTTTATGAGGAGCCCACTCTGCGCGGGAAATTCGGGGCAGCCTACGAAGAGTATTGCCGGAAAGTGCATCGATGGTGGCCGCGTATGCGAGGCTGGGACCAGCCGCAATAGCGGTAGAATTGGGCAAAGGTGGGCGTCAGACGGCCAGGAGAGGCATGCAGACCATCCTTCCCATCCTTCGCTACAACAACGCTCGGGGCGCGATTCGATGGCTCTGCGCGACCTTCGGCTTCATCGAATTGTTTTCGGTGCCGGAGTCGGGCCAGTTCGTCCGCCATGCGCAACTGAAGCTCGGTACGAACGTCATCATGCTTGGGTCCGTCAGGCCTGACGAGCGTATGGCGAGCCCTCAAGTGCTCGGCGCCGCCACGCAAGCTCTCTGCGTGTACGTTGACGACCTCGACGCGCATTTCGAACGCGCGCGATCGGCGGGCGCGGGAATTACGAGTCCACCCAAAGATACCGACTTTGGCTCACGCGAGTACCACGTCCTCGACCTGGAGGGGCATCCCTGGACGTTCGGCACGTACCTCCCCGACACAAGCCGCGGGTAGAAACTCGGGCGCGACTCGGACCACTCGCATTACCCGTGCCGTTCGACCGGTTCTATGCGCGATCGTATTCGACGTCCGTTGGGTCATCTCCGACTCTGCTTGCAGCCAATCGCTGAGGTCATACCCGTCGTTTCTCCCTCGTTGCTCGTACAGTTCGTAGGCACGACGGCGAATCTGCTCTTGAAGCTCGCTGGTAGAGTCGGTTGTTTGGTTGGTTGCCCTCAACAGAGAGGGCATTGTGGGCATACGTTTCATGGTGATGTCACTCCTTTGTAGATAAGTAGTGCGTTTCTCGCCGGGCGACTGCAGAGCCAGTTCATCTTGCAGCCAGTGGGGCCTGTTCTCGCTTTCCACTACGGGTCGGACGAGTATTGGCATGATCCTGGGCGACGGCCAGTTTCGCTGGAAACCTGCTTTTTTTGCAGTGAGGACGCTCACACCGAAAATGTGATGAATCCTTACCCAACTACCCGAATGTAGTTTGGCAATCCGCGGGTTAAACTTGAAGTATGGTGGAGCTCGGGCGAATGCTGCTGATGCTTGGCGTAACCCTGGTGGTGATTGGGGGCATCGTCATACTGCTCGGGCGGACAGGCTTGCCGCTGGGACGGCTGCCAGGCGACATCCTGTATCGCGGCAAAAACACTACTTTCTATTTTCCGCTTGCGAGTTGCATCCTGATTAGTGTCGTGCTTTCTATTGTTCTCTTCCTGATTGGGCACATGAAGCGGTAGCGCGGTGGCCCGCGAGTTTTCGATTTTGAAGACTACCATTAGGGAGGAAGTTATGGAGAGAAAGAACGGACTGCCGCCCGTCCATCCGGCGAGATTATCAAGGAGGATATCCTGCCGTCTGTCGGGCTTTCCGTAACGGCAGCGGCCAAAGCTCTGGGCGTGTCCCGTCAGATGCTCCACGGCATTCTGGCGGGGCGCAAACCCCTGTCTGCCGTCATGTGCCTGAAGGTGGCCCGCCTGTTTGGTGGCTCGCCGGAAGTATGGATGCGATTGCAGGCCGCCTACGACCTGAAAAAGTCTGAGCAAAACAAGAAGGTCATGGCTCGCGTCGCGCGGATCGTGCCGATCGAGCTGGCTCAAGAAGTTCGGGTCTGAACCCCCAACTTCATTAAGACTCCATCTGCCTGCTGCAACGCACTCTTTCGCCGCCGACGTTCTACCTTAAAGAGCTTGCGAAGTCGGAGATCGACAGACGCCTGGGCCTCTCAATATAGATTTACGCCACAGGGTAAACTGAACGTCTTAATTGAAGCTTCTATGGAGACGTCGGACCAACTCGGGTTTCAGTTTCGTCCTCCGGAGCGGCGCATCTGGACGGTGCGGGCGCTGGTCTCGGCGGTGCGGTCGCACATCGAGCGCGAATATTCGGATTGCTGGGTGGAAGGCGAAATTTCGAACCTCCGCATTCCCGATTCCGGGCATTTGTATTTCACGCTCAAGGAAGAGAGCGCGCAGATTCGCGTGGTCATGTTCCGCTCGTCGGCAAAGCTGCTGCGCTTTCGCCCGGAGAACGGATTGCACGTCACGGTTCGTGGCCGCATCACCGTGTATGAAGATCGCGGGGAGCTGCAAATCTCCGCTGAATTCATGGAGCCGCAGGGCGCGGGCGCTCTGCAGTTGGCGTTCGAGCAATTGAAGGCGCGATTGCAGGCTGAGGGATTGTTCGAGGCGTCGCGAAAAAAGCCGATCCCGCAGCTGCCGCAAAGAATTGGCATCATCACCTCACCGCAGGGGGCGGCGCTGCGGGACATCCAGAACATTCTGGCGCGCAGGCATCACTCGGCGAATGTTCTGATCTATCCGGCGCAGGTGCAGGGAGACGCAGCGCCGGGCGAGGTGATGGCCGGGCTGCGATACTTTCATCAAGAATCGCGTGGCAACCGCGCGGTCGAGGTCATCATCATTGCGCGCGGCGGAGGCTCGGCCGAAGACCTGGCCGGGTTCAATCATGAAGGGCTGGCGCGAGCGGTTGCGGATTCGAAGATTCCTGTGATTTCGGCGATCGGGCACGAGACCGATTTCACCATCGTGGATTTCGTCGCCGATCTGCGGGCGCCTACGCCGTCAGCGGCGGCGGAACTGGTGATCCGGTCGCGACAGGAAATCGAAGCCCAGGCGGAGGATTTGTACCGTCGGCTGGAGCGCGCGGTGCGCTACCGCCTGCTGATGGCGCGTCAGGATCTGACCGAGCGCGCACAGCACGGAGCGTTTGCGCGCATGATGGACGGCATCCACCGGCGCCAGCAGAAGCTGGATGAACAGCGTTTCCGCCTGGAAAAAGCGGAACGGCAACTTCTGGAGCGATGCCATCGGCGCTCGGAAAGCACTGCTGCGGCCGTCCGCCACTATGACGCGCGACGCCGTCTGGCCGCGGTGCGGCAGAGTCTGGAGAGTCAGGTTGCGAACCTGGCCGCCGCCACGCGGACGCGCTTGCTGGAGAGCCGTGGGGCGTTGGATCGACGCACCGCAAGCCTGGAGGCGCTTTCGCCGCTGGCCATTCTGAATCGCGGATACGCTTTGGTGTTCGATGCGAAAGGCCGCCTGGTGAAAGATGCGTCGCGGCTCAAAGTTGGGGACGAGGTGTCGGCGCGCCTGGCTCGGGGAAGAGTTCGCGCTCGCGTGACCGCAACCGAGCGCGGCGAATCATAATCCGGCAAATCGTGATCCGGCAAACCAGAATCGGGCGGGGCTGCATTAGAATGAAGACCAATTCAAGTTCCGACGTGAGGCTGTGGTGACGCCGTCGCAGGTCTGGTCGCACATCTCGGCGATCTCGTTCATTTCGATCTTGGACATCGTGCTGGTCGCGATCCTCATCTACCAGTTTCTGTCCCTGGTGCGGGGCACGCGGGCGGCGCCGATGCTGGTCGGGGTGGCTGCGCTTGCCCTGGCCTTCTATTTCGCGCGCCTGGGGGAATTGCGGACGCTGAACTGGCTGCTCAGCACACTGCTGCCGTATGTCGTTTTCGCGCTGATCGTCGTCTTCCAGTCGGAGATCCGGCACGCGCTGGCTAACCTCGGGAGCCGCATTTCGCTGATGCGGGCTTCGCGTTCGGTGGCCGACGTTTACGACGACATTGTTTTGGCGGCCAATCTTTTTTCGCAGAATCAGACGGGCGCGCTGATTGTGATCGAGCGTGAGATTGGACTTCGCACCTACATCGAAAGCGGCGTGGCGCTCGACGCCAGGCTGTCCTATGACCTGCTGGCCACGGTGTTTCGTCCGAGCGCTCCCTTGCATGACGGCGCCGTGATTGTGCAGCGCGACCGCATTGCGGCCGCCGCTTGTTTCCTGCCGCTGTCGATGAACCCTGTGCTCTCCATCCAACTGGGGACGCGTCATCGCGCCGGGATCGGGATCACGGAAGAGACCGACGCGGTCGCCGTCATCATCTCCGAAGAGACGGGCACGATCAGCATGGCGGTGGCGGGAAGCATCGAGCGCGATTTGACGGTGGAGCGCCTGCGTGAAAGATTGAGCGCTCTGCTGCGCCGCTACGCTCCCACGCCTACGCTGCCCAGTCCGGTCGAGGAAAGCTTTATCGAAGAGGAGCCGCCCAGTTCGCAGCTCTCCCGCAAGCAAGATGCCGGAAGGGGCGACTGACGATGCCGGGCTTCGTGCACCGCAGCTTTTTCCAGCGTACTTTCGGTCACAATATCGCGCTCAAGCTGGTTTCCCTGTTGCTCGCCATCGGCCTCTGGCTGGTGGTCGCGCGCGATCCCATCGCCGAGGTCGAAATCAACGTTCCAATCGAGTTCCACAATCTTCCGGACAATCTGGAGATCGATTCTGCCAGCTTCACCACAGCGCAGATCCGGGTGCGCGGGTCGGAGCGGGTGATTCATCGCCTGCAGCCGGCGGATGTGCGGGCGGAGGTTGATTTGGCCGGCGTCCATCCGGGGGAGAGAACTTTCGATTTAACTGCCCGGCATGTTCATGTGCCGCAGGATCTGGAAGTCGTGCAGATCATTCCCGGTCAGTTTCACCTCTCTTTCGATGATCGCGAGACCCGGGTCGTCGAGGTTCGACCACGTGTGACCGGAAATTTTGCCAGCGGCATGAGAGTGGCGCGAGTAACCGCCGACCCGCCCAATGTCGTGATCACCGGACCGCGCCGCCGCGTCGACGCGCTGGAGGCCGCCACCACCGACCCGGTAGAGGCGACCGGAACCATGACGCGATATTCTTCTGTCACGCAGGCCTATGTCTCCGATCCTCTGATCCAGGTTGTGCACCCCACCCCGATTCGTGTGACGGTTATCATGGAACGTTCGGGAGACGATAAAAAGTGAGACAGTCGTTGGTCGTCGGTCGATAGTCGTTCGCGACTTTGAATGGACGACGCCTTGCGAACGACGAACGACCGGGGACAAACGACTGATTCATGACGCAAACCAGACAACTCTTCGGTACGGACGGGATTCGCGGTGTGGCGGAGGAGTTCCCGCTGACCCGCGACGGCGTGTATTGGATTGGGCGGGCGCTGGGGCACGATCTGGTGCGCGTGAATGCCAAGGCGCGAGTGGTGATTGGACAGGACACGCGGGTCTCCAGCCAATGGATTGCGGACCGATTTCTGCAAGGGCTGGCGTCGGTGGGCGTGGAAACGCGCAGCGCGGGCGTGATTACTACGCCGGGCGTCGCCTTCCTGGCGCGCTCGCAGGGGTTCGATGCCGGGGCCGTGATTTCGGCATCGCACAATCCCTGGACCGATAACGGGATTAAAATTTTTTCCGGCAATGGCTACAAACTGCCGGACGCGCGCGAACTGGCGATTGAAAAAGAGATTTTCGCGCTGCTGCAGGCGGACTCGCCTCCGCCGCCGGATTCCCCTCCGGAAATTTCGAGCCTTCCCGGAGAGGAAATCCTGCGCCAGGCTTACATTAGCTGGCTCGCAAGCAATGTCTCGTCGGACTTGAGCCGGCTGCGCGTGGCGGTCGATTGCGCCAATGGCGCGGCAACTGCGGAAGCTCCGGAGTTGTTCCGGGCGCTCAAGATCAACACGACCTTTCTGCACTCCGCGCCCGACGGACAGAATATCAACGAGAATTGCGGGGCGCTGCATCCGGAAACGGTGGCGCGCTATGTCTACGAGAGTTTTGTTGGAAATCAGGGACGTTTCGATGTGGGCGTTACTTTTGATGGTGATGCCGACCGGGCCCTCTTTTGCGATGCCCATGGGCGCGTGGTAAACGGAGATGCGGTTCTGCTCGTAGCGGCGCGTGATATGCTGTCGCGCGGTGCGCTCGCCAATGCCACCGTGGTGGCGACGACCATGTCGAATATGGGCTTGGAGTTGGCGCTCAAGCGATCTGGCATTCGGATGCTGCGCGCCAATGTCGGCGATAAGTATGTGCTCGAAGAAATGCAGCGCGTGGGAGCTAAGCTCGGCGGCGAACAGTCGGGCCACATGTTGTTTCTCGATGGGGAAGCAACCACCGGCGACGGGCTGCTGACCGCGCTGCGAGTTCTGGAGATCATGGTGCGGACGGGCAAGCCGCTGGCCGACCTGGTAAACGATCTGAAGGTGTTTCCGCAGACGATCCGGAACGTGTGGGTGCGAAAAAAGATTCCCTTCGCGGAGATTCCGGCGGTGCAAGCGGCGATTGCAGCCGCGGAGCGGGAACTCGACGGCAATGGCCGGGTGGTCGTGCGTTATTCCGGCACCGAAGCGCTAGCGCGAGTGATGATTGAAGCGGAGTCGAAGGAACAAATGGATCGGGTCGCGGAATCGATCGTTGGGGCGATTCGGTCGGAGCTGGGCGCGTAGTACAGGTTTGTGTGGAAGCGGGGCTACGCCCCGCTTGGACGGGGCAAAGCCCCGTCCCCACACAAGAAATGCAATTTTCCTCTTTCCCTTCCCAAGTACGTCCATTTGTACGAACTGGTTATCTTGTGTGCAGGAGCAAGTGCGTCGAGAATAAGAACCGGTTGAGAGCTAGCCGACTTAGAAGACGCTCATGAGAATCCTTATTGTGGAAGACGATGCGGCACTTGCCAGCTTTATCCGGAAAGGGCTGGAAGCGGAACATCATGCGGTGGATGTTGCCCACGAGGGCAA
>JBEKWX010000159.1:0-7935 GCA_049512675.1 Terriglobales bacterium
GATATCAGTTTGCTGGAGAATTTCCTGAGGCGGATCGAGCACTGCCGAATCCCCGTCATTGCCGGAATCTGGCCGCTGGTAAGCGCCCGTAACGCCGAGTTCATGAAGAACGAACTGCGGGTTTCCGTGCCCGATGAAATTCTGAACCGGATGGCTAGGATGACAAGTCCGGAAGCGGCTCGCGCCGAAGGCGTGGCCATCGCGCGCGAAATGCTGGCGGCGGTCCGCGACCGGGTCCAGGGCGCGCAGATCAGCGCTCCGCTGGGCCGATATAGCGCTGCGGTGGATGTTCTGGAGGCTCTCGGCTCGAAACGGTCGACGTCTGTGTAGTCTTGCAACACCCATTGTGTCCGTTTTGGAAACCCCACATCTAAGAGATTGCACAAATTACAAAAATTCACTGGACATTTCGTCCCGGAAACGGCATTACAATAGAGTGTAGGAGCAAATGGATTGGTGAAGTTTGAAGAATGCCTCGAGCGTCTTGAGAAGATTGTTCAGGAACTGGAAAAAGGGGAGGTTCCTCTAGAGAAGTCGCTGACGCTATTTGAAGAAGGCATGCAGCTTTCCGCAACCTGCCGGAAACAGTTGGAGGAAGCGGAAGGTAAAGTAGAGATTCTGTTAAAACAGAACGGAAAGCTCCAAACTGAATCGTTCGAGCCCCCGGCCGAGAAAGCGTTGCGCAAGTAACGCTGTCCCGCTCGGAGTTGATAACGCCTGTGCAGCACTTAGCTGTCACAGCCAGGCCGCCGCGAATCGCGGTGAGGTCAGGGGGAAATTATGGAACCACTCAGTGTAGTCCTCTATCAGAATGACCCCGGAACTGCAAAAACTCTGGCGGTCGGTCTGTCCCAACACTTTGAATCTGTTCATTTGGCCAGCAGTTACGAAGAGGTTCGTCCCGCGGTTGCCCGGCATCGCGCTGCAGCGCTGGTACTGGACCTGGAAACTTCGGGGCCGGACGAGGTCAAGCGTTTGCATCACGAGTTTCCGGCTCTCTGCATCGTCGGTACCCACAGGCTAGCGGACGACAAACTGTGGGCCGAAACCATGAGTCTGGGCGCGTCCGACATATGTGAGCCGCGCAACGATGACGTAGTGCGCTCGTTGTTGCACAGGCGCACGCGCCATGCGGCCTGATCCTGAGACGGTAGGTTGAGACGGGACGCCCTTGGGCGTCCCTTTTCATTTCCGCGCGGCCCCCTTGCTATACTGCGGTGCCATGCTGAAACAAGTTCTGGAGCAGGGACGCGAAGTCGCCGACGCCGCGCTCGATCGACTCTTGCCGCCGGCCACCCAGCATCCAACTTCCATCCATCAAGCCATGCGCCACAGCGTCTTTGCCGGCGGAAAGCGCCTGCGGCCAATCCTCTGCATGGAAGCGGGGCGCATGATCCGAGCGGCATTGGGTGGTGACGGGGCTCTGCCCCGTCTCGGCGGGGCAGAGCCCCGCCACCACACGGCTGGATCGCTGCCCGCGGGCATCGATAAGGTGGGCGCGGCGCTTGAAATGCTCCACACCTATTCCCTGATCCACGACGATCTGCCCGCGCTCGATAACGACGACCTCCGCCGCGGCCGTCCCACCTGCCACAAGGCCTTCGGCGAAGCCATCGCCATCCTGGCCGGAGACGCGCTGCAGACGCAGGCCTATGAAGTGCTGGCGCAGATCGCGTGCCCAGCCGAGGCACGGGTTGCGATCATCCGCGAAATTGCCCACGCCACCGGCTCCATTGACGGCATGATCGGCGGCCAGGTGGTTGATCTCGAATCCGAGCACAAGAAGCCCGATCTAGCCACCCTCGAATACATCCACCGATCAAAAACCGCTGCGCTCATCACCGCCAGTGTGGTCAGCGGAGGCTTGTACGCAGGAGCAAGCGCTGAGGATATTGCCCGCCTCCGGACCTACGGCCAGTCGATCGGCTTGGCGTTCCAGATCGTGGACGATGTGCTCGATCTGACCCAGACCTCCGAGCAACTCGGGAAAACCGCGGGCAAGGACAAGGCGGCGGAGAAGGCAACGTACCCGGCGTTGTTTGGAATAGAGGAGTCGATCCGCAAGGCCGACGCTTTGGTCGATCTGGCATGCGGGGAACTTAACAAATACGGTGAGGCCTCAGCAACGCTGAAAGACCTAGCCCACTACCTGGTAGAGCGTAAGAAATAGTTGTTTTGACTGTGTGGGGACGGGCGTCGACGTGGTCCCCGATCGTCCCTTAAGAAAATCGACGCCCCGGCATTGACGCCCCTTGAATCTCCCTCTCGCCAGCAGTACAGTGTCTATGCTCTCGCGGTCTCCCGCCTTCTTATTCCTTACCAGGAACTTGCGCGTAATGCTGCAGTGGCTGTGCAACTAAAGGCGGTGTTTGGACGACTACCACAATATGTGGTGTTTTATTACTTGACCCGTCCCTGTATTCACCGTTAGAGTTGGTCAAAAGCGTGGTGACGTTCCCGGTTCGTGGGGACGGCGCCACACGATGCGGCCAGCGAGGAACCTTGTGAGTTAACAGCTGGAAGTTAACAGCGGGAAGTTAACCTCCGGATCCTCGCAATTTGCAGCGCACCCCAGCCAGCGCAAACCGAGTCCGCGGACCACAACGTTCGCCTACGAAGGAGTCACTTTGCTTAAACTTAAGAAGCTGCAAATTCTGGGATTCAAGTCCTTCTGCGATCGCACCGAACTGAAATTCCATGGCGAAGGCATCGCCGCCATCATTGGGCCGAACGGCTGCGGAAAGTCGAACATCGCCGACGCGATCTCGTGGGTGCTGGGGGAGCAGTCGGCCAAGTCGCTGCGCGGTTCGCGCATGGAAGACGTGATTTTCTCCGGCACGCGCGACCGCAACCCCACCGGAATGGCGGAAGTGTCCCTGACTTTGATCGATCCCGAAATTTACGGTGGAGCGGATACGAACGCGCCCACCGAGATCGAGATCCAGGACGAGCTTCCGGCGCTGGAAGAAAACTGGGACGAAGCGGAGCTGCGCGCCCAGGCTGCCGCAGAAACGGAACGTGCGGTCGAAGAAGCCCAACCCGGACAAATAAAGACCGAAGAGGTTGAAGGCGCAGTCGCCGCGGAAGCGCCGGCTAACGAATCGCCAGCTAGCGAATTGTCGGCTGACGGCGGCGCAGTGGCAGTACTTGGGCCCCAAGTGGTCTTGAAAGTCCGGCGGCGCAAGTTCAATCAGCAGCATAACCACGCCGGAGAAATCTTGGTGACGCGCCGATTGTTCCGCAGCGGCGATAGCGAGTACCTGCTGAATGGAAAGCTATGCCGGTTGCGCGACATCCAGGAACTGTTCATGGGAACCGGTCTTGGGCCGGAGTCGTACGCGCTCATCGAGCAGGGGCGCATCGGCCAGATTCTTAGCAGCCGTCCGACGGACCGACGCGCCATCATCGAAGAGGCGGCTGGCATCACGAAATTCAAGACCAGGAAGCGTCTCGCGGAGGCACGTCTCGAAGATGCCAAACAGAATCTGAACCGCGTGAACGACATTTTCGAAGAGGTCACGCGGCAGATGAACTCGCTCAAGCGCCAAGCCAGTAAAGCTGAGCGCTATGCCAGGCTGCGCGACGAGATGCGGGCCAAGCTGCGGGTTGTGCTCGCCAGCAAGTTCACCCAGATGGACCAGGAAAGCGCGACCCTCGATACCCAGATCCATCAATTGGGCGAGGAAATTCGCCAGCAGACCGAGAGCGTCCACGAATCGGAGAAAGACCAATCCGAGCGCACGCAGCGCGGCTACGCGATCGAAACCGAGACGCGGCAAAATCGCGAGCGGCTCAACCAGATCGCAATCGAAGGCGATCGCGGCAAGGCGCGCATCCGCACCAACGAAGAGCGCTGCGCGGAACTCATCGTGCGCACGGCCTCGGCGGAAGCGGAACTGGCGCAGGCTCAGACTCGCCTGACGGCGCTTGAAGAAGAACGCGATGGTCATCAGCAGTTGCTCGACTCGGCGGCTGCCGATCTCGCGGCGGCGCAGCAGGAGCTTGCGCTCAGCCAGCAGGAAACGGCGTGCGCTGCCACGAACCTGGCGATGCTCGAACAGGAGCAGGAATCGCATCGCGCGGCGATTCTTGAGGCGGTCGGCGGAGCGTCCAACCTCCGCAATCAGCTCACGCAGTCCCAGGAACGTCTGGCGGGCATCGGCCGCGAGGAGCAGCGTCTGCGGGCCGAAATCGCAACCGCCTCGTCGCAATCGGAAGCGTTCGGCGGACAACGCGGTCAGATTGCTTTGGAATTCGAAAGTGTTTCGCAACGAGCCAGCGGCTTGGCCGCAGAGATCGCGAGCCTGCGTGAGACCCTCGAGACGAAGCGCTCTGCCGAGAACGACACCAAGAAGCACCTCGATTCCATCCGATCCGAATACGCCACGGCGCTCGGCAAGAAGGGTTCGCTCGAAGCGGTTATCGCCGAGCACGGTTATTCCACCGAGTCGGTGCGGCGCCTGTTTCAATCGGGCGCCATGCAGGGAGGCAACACTCCCGCTGGTGTGCTCGCCGATTTCCTTGAAGTCGAACCACGCTATGAGCGCGTGGTTGAAGACTTCCTGCGCGACGAGCTGAACTTCGTCGTGGTCAAGTCGTGGGACGCAGCCGACGAAGGCCTGCGCCTGCTGCGCTCCGACGTCAACGGGCGCGCCACATTCCTCGTGCATCCGGAGGACGCGCAAGCCAGGTTCTCGTTTCTCGCGGATGAAAGCCAGCACTACTCCCCGCTCAACGACACGGTCCTCCCGCTCAAGAACTCGATTCGCGTGCTGAATGGATTCGGCAAGTCGCTCGAAGTGATCCTGCCAAAGCTGGGCAACGGCTACATCGTGCCCGATCCCGCGGTGGCGCGCGAGCTCGCGCTCTCCAGCCCCGACGCGTTCTTCCTCTCCCAGACCGGCGAATGCTTCCACAATGTGACCGTCACCGGGGGCAAGCAGCGCAGTGAGGGACCGCTTTCCATGAAGCGCGAGTTGCGCGATGTATTGCGCCTGCTCGAAGAATTGGAGCGAGCTCTGCGCGAGAAGGAAATACTCGCGCTCACCTTGGGGCGCGAGATCAAGGAGCACACTGCCCTGCTCGATCGCCTGGAAGAAGAGAGGCGCGAAGCCGAGAAGCAGGCGATGACCTCCGGACATTTGCTCAAACAATTGGATGGCGAGATGTCGCGAGTGCGCGAACGGATTGCAATCTGCGAACGCGAACTGCAACGGCTCGCGGCCGAACGGCAGGCGCAGGAAGGCCTGATCGCATCGTGGCAAGCGGAGCTGGCCACGATCGAGGAAGCACGGGCCCAATTCGAAATGCAGCTTGCGGCCGGACAAGAGCGACTCGCCGTGCTGCGCGGCCAGCGAGACATTGCCGCTGAAACCACTTCGCAGCGCGCCGCTCGCGTGGCCACGCTCGAAGAGCGCCACCGCTCGGCGACCACACTGCTTCAGCGCATCGAGACTCTCGTTGCCGAGATGCGGGAGCGGGCGGCCGCTTTGCAAATCCAAATGGAATCGGCGAGCGCCGAAATCGCGCAACGGCAAAACGAGAACGTGCAACTGGCCGAACAATCCGTGCAGTTCGAAGCCGAGCGCAATGCTGGAGAAGCGCGCGAAGGCTTGCTGCAGCTCGAGTCTGAGCAAGTGCGGGCGCGCCTCGCGGAAATTGAAGAGCTTCTGCGCAGCACGCGTCAGCAGCTTGATCTGGCGCGCGACCGCCGGGGCGAGCTCTCGGCGACGGCTGCCAAGCTGCAATCCGACCTGCAACACCTCGCCGACACCTGCCTGAACGAACTTGGCATCGAACGCCCGGTGCTGATGGCCGATACGACGATTCCCCGCATTACCTCAGATGAACTTGCGGCCGAAGATCAGGCCCACCGTGAAATGCGCGCCCGCCTTGACGCCATGGGCCCGGTCAACATGATGGCTCTCGAAGAGTACAAGGAAACCGCGGAGCGCCACGAGTTCCTCGGAACGCAGAGGAAAGACCTGATCGATGCCATCGAAAACACCGCAGCCACCATTCGCGAGATCGATCAAGTTTCGCGGCAGAAATTTGAGGAAGCGTTCAATCGGATTAACGAGAACTTTCAGGCCACGTTCCGCAAGCTGTTCGGAGGCGGACACGGCTTCATGCGGCTGACCGACCTGGAAAACAGCGCGGAGAGCGGCATTGACGTGGTGGCATCGCCTCCCGGAAAGAAGCTGCAGAACGTGCTGCTGCTCTCCGGCGGCGAAAAGGCGCTCACGGCACTCGCCCTGCTGGTCGGAATCTTCCAGTACACGCCCAGTCCGTTCTGCATTCTTGACGAGGTCGATGCTCCGCTCGACGAAGCCAACATCGCGCGCTTCACCGATCTGGTGCGCGAGCTGAGCGTGCAGACTCAGTTCATCTTGATTACGCACAGCAAGCGGACCATGAGCATTGCGCCTGTGCTCTACGGCGTGACCATGCAGGAACCGGGGGTGTCGAAGCTTGTGTCGGTTAGGTTTGGGGCCGCGTAAACCGAGGGAGGGGTGAGCACGGTGGCGGGCGTTCGACTACCAAAATGTCCCGCGTGTGGCTCAGAGTTCGAGATTAAGCACGTGGAAATTGGATCGTCTTTCCCTTGTCCTGTGTGCGGTGGGTATCTGTTTGTTTCACGTTGGTACTCGGTATTTTGGATTTATGTCGCGCTCCCCATTTCTGGGCTCATCTGCTTCGGGTTCGGTGCTCGGGGTACCCATCTTTTTTGGTGCACATTCCTGACCTGGATTCCTGCTTTATTCATCCTAGTCTTTTGGTCGCGACACTTCGCGCCACCCAAACTCAAATCTTGTCCTCCACCCCACACAAGCACCTTAGGTCTGTGATGGCGAGCAGCATCATGGTCAGAGGGCTGCCTGAAATCAGACGCACATCAGCAGTTTCTTAGGTTGACAGGCCAAGTATTCTTTTGCGTTGTCGACCCGAAAAGCCGCCGTCCTTTTTTCCAGAGCCTTCCTCAGCTTTTCCACATTGCGCGCCCTTGAAAACAAGCGCCGGACAAGGTTTCTAGCTTACACTTGAACTGTCAACACTTTTCGGCGTGACGCCGTTCAGCGTAAACCGGCGGGTGTGATTGTAGTCGTTGACAAATTCCCCAAGCCAGCTAGAATACGCAAAGTTTTTCCCGGTGAATTAATACATGAGCCCCGAAATTCTAGATTCCGTTCTCCTGCGAACGGACTACTCCGAATTGCAGTTGCACGCCAGCGGCAAGGTCCGCGACGTCTACTGCCTTGACAGCGAGCACCTGCTGTTCGTGGCCACCGACCGCATCTCGGCCTTCGACTACGTTCTGGCCACCGGCATTCCGCAAAAGGGCCGCGTTCTGACGCAGATCTCGCTGTTCTGGTTCGACTTTCTCAAGGACATCGTCCCCAACCATTTCGTCACTGCCGACGTGAACCGCTATCCGGCGGCGATTCGCAAGCACGCGGACGAACTCCGCGGCCGCTCCATGATGGTGATGCGGGCCGAGATGTTGCCGGTCGAGTGTGTTGCGCGCGGCTATCTTTCCGGTTCCGGATGGAAGGAGTACAAAGCGACGGGTACGGTCTGCGGCATCAAGCTTCCGCCCGGATTGAAGGAGTCCGACCGGCTACCGGAGCCCCTGTTCACGCCCGCGACCAAGGCGACAACCGGACACGACATCAACATTTCATTCGAAGAGATGTGCCAGCTGGTCGATCCCGAATTGAGCCGCCAGCTTCGCGACATCACGTTGCGTATCTACAAGAAAGCCGCGGATTATGCGCGGCAGCGCGGCATCATCATCGCCGACACCAAGTTTGAATTTGGACAGACCGCCAAGGGCATCACGCTGGCGGATGAAGTTCTCACACCGGATTCCTCGCGCTTCTGGCCGGCCGACACCTACCAACCGGGCAAGGCGCAGGATTCCTACGATAAGCAGTA